>NZ_JAVRBQ020000178.1:0-43861 GCF_034531215.2 Nostoc sp. ChiSLP03a | reverse complement strand
TACCTTCTGCGGCATATTTAACAGCTTTTTCCAATTCTTCTCGGCTCTGTTTAATCTCAACTTGCAATTTGAGACCCATTACACTTTTACCAAATACACCCTTGTGAATAATTTAGCGCAGCTTCATACAGAAATGGTATTACCAATATGAAAGGTGTAGTTGTGACTGAAGCTAGTTTAAAAAAGATAAATTTGCCTATCAATCCTTAATATTATTTTATACAACGACTCACCAAACATATTTTAAAACAAAGATTACCGTATATACACTTAATTATATCAACAAATATCACAAAATATAACTTAATACAATTCAGTGAAAGCCCGATCCTCTTTCAAAAGCAGGGAATTTAGCCAATTTCTTCAGGAGAATTAGAGAATCTTCCAGGGCAAAATCTCATGAACACTAAGTATATTGAGATGAAACTAAATGTTATATAGGACTCATATTTGATTTCTGAAAAAACTCAGTACACCTTTATTCCTATCTTCCCAGTCCCCAGTCCCCGATCTTTACGAGTAATCAGGAATCAAATAGGATTGCTATACGACGCAAGGGTTTGTACAGAGTTGAAACTTATACTAGTGAAATAACGTCCAACTTTGAGTTAAATTAGATTCGTTCCTCGGATCTGTTACAAAATGTCAGATTTATCCGATCCATTTTGTGAAAGGTGTATCCTCCACACTTTAAGCAGATTTCTGTTCTCAACTAAAAAAACATAACTTTACAAAAAATTTATTAAATTGGCAGAATGCCCCAAATGCTTGATACATACTAGGTTTGGACTTTTTAAAGTAAAAGTAAAACATCAATGTAGAAATTTCTGCATAATTTTAGTGAATCCAGACGTAATAAAAGTAGAATCACTGAGCTATTTTCATGAAACTCATGAAATCTGGGGCAGCTGCCAGTTAAACAATTAGGTGGGACGAATGGGGGTTGTAATGCAAACTTCAAAATTGAGTTTCGAGGAATGCAATCTCATTATGACAATAGATGTGAAAAAACTGGCTCTAGATTGGCAAAAGCGCTTGGCTGTGGAATGTCCAAACCAAAATGAAGCCGCAAGGCATAGCATTATTCTCTGGCTGTTGGGATCTGACTCAAAACGGTTCGATCTGTATAATCCTAAAGAACTAGATATCGCCAAGCAAGCGATGGAATATCGCTGGAGGATTTTACGTCAACGCTACTTGGGGTTGGGACGAGAACGTGCTTATCGCAACTTGATAACCCGATTGGGGAGTTTAGTAACATTACGCAATAAAATTCAGACTTGGGTTTCCCTCAGCCGCGATCGCCAGCGTAGTGTAATGGATGTGTTACAAGAAGTACTCCAAGAGTTACTCCAAAACGACAGCCAGATGCAACAGCAAATGGCTGATATTGCCAAATATACAACCGATAGACGATTGGGAGATGCTCTGCTATTTGCCAGTTTAGAAGAATATTGTCTGCGACCGGTACGCAATCAACCCCTATTAGCTTATCGATTTGTGAATTATTTGCGTCGCACTCAGCGCGGTGGTTTAACCCAAGTGCCAGGACGTGATTTGGTTCGACTAGTCTCAGAAGAAGTTCTCACAGACGACAGTGACAATCGAGTTAACTTAGTCGATAGTCAGGCGATCGCAGAATATATTGAAGCACAACAACTAGAAGAACAACAAGGGCTGCGCCAGTCAGTACAAAAAGAATTTGAAAATTATTTACAAGAAAATCTTGGCAAAGAAGCAGTAGAATGGCTACGGCTGTATCTGCAAGGTAAGTCCCAGGAAGAGATTGCCAAAAAACTGAATAAGCCGACGAAAGAAGTCTACCGTCTGCGAGAAAAAATTAGTTACCATGCTGTACGTGTTTTTGCCCTCAAAGGCAATCCAGAACTCGTAGACAACTGGCTCTCAATTTCCTTGCAAGAACATAACTTGGGATTAACCCAAAACCAATGGCAGCAACTTGATGAAAAATTGACCCCTCTAGGGCGACAAATCTTAGATTTGCGCAGAGCAGGTAATTCAATAGAAGCCATAGCCGAACAGTTAAAACTCAAAACCCATCAAGTGCTGGGTGAATGGACGAAAGTCTATCTTGCAGCCCAAGCTTTAAGAACCCAAGAGTAGCCTGTAGTGGAAAATGGAGCATAGGGAAGTGGGGAGTGGGAAGCAGGGAAACAGGGGAGAAATCAATTCAAAATTCAAAATTCAAAATTCAAAATTGAAGATTCAATCCCCATACTCAATGCCCAATCTTCAGTATTATCACTAGTTCATAATCTAAAATTCATACTTTACTTACATTTACTTAAGTATATATAATTGGAATTTTAACAAGTTAACAAAGTATCTTTATTAACTACCTATTGAATTAGAGGCAAAATATAAGTAAACACCAACGAATCAAATCTATGTTGTCTTCAAAGGGCGAACTAAATGATAACGTAGCAAATGCACAGCAAATGCTAACTGCCGCTCAAACTAGGTGGGAGCAAGAAAGCGATCGCGAACAAATGTTCCACCTAATCGATCATCTTTTGTCCTTTGAAGCTTGCCTCTACCACCAGATTTTACCCTTGAGATTAGAAGACAAAAGCCTCTTGCTAGGTATGGTTTATCCAGAAGAGAGCGAAGCCCTAGATTACGTTGGTCGCATTTTGTCTTCTATCAATTGCACAATGGTGATTGAGGCGATCGCAGCCGATGCTCACCGCAGAATACTATCAGCCTACCTCAACCACAAGAATATATCCCAGCTAGATGCCCAACAACTGCATCAGCCAACAGTGGACTTTCCCCCAACAAATAGCCCAGCTACGATTACTGACATACCTAGTCCTTCCCTAGATGCCGACTCAGAATCAAATCAACAACCAGTATTGACGGTGTTTCAGACACAAAAGCATCAAAATTCTGGACAACGGGTAGACTTGCCTCCTATCCCAGAGGTAGACCAATCATCTCAAACTACGACATTCTTCACCCCTATTTCCAAAACTCAGTCGGGAGAGGATTCTGAACCCACATCATCAAACAATTTACCTATTTTTCCCACACAAGCTTCCGAACTACTGAATCCGATTGAGTTGCTAACAACACTGCCACCAAAAAAATTATTAGAAGAATTACTAGGGCGAATTTTTGCTGGGGGAATTGGTCGGCTGTACTTAGAAAGACAAGCTTACGAAGGCAGAATACTGTGGAGTGACAATGGAGTTTTACAGTCTGTATTAGACAAACTGCCACTCTCAGTTTTTCAAGGAGTATTGAATGAATTAAAGCGGTTTGCTTCCCTGCCTGTAACCACGCTTACAGAACCAAAACAGGTAGAAAAGGAATACGTATATCAAAAAAATCGCTTATTATTACGCTTGCGAGTCATGCCGGGAATCTACGGCGAAGAAGCAACACTCCAAGTATTGCGGGGAGCAGCATTAAAATTCTATCAACAACAACAATTGACGCGTATAGGCCGCGATGCTTTAGGAATTTCTCAGCAACTCAGCATTAAGTTACATGAACTACAAGAACAACTTTTACTGAATCCTAGCCTTGATTCTCAGCAATTAGAGGCTTTAGTTACCCTGAATCAATTAGTGAAAAATTTAGACCAACAGATCAAAATACTGGCACTAGATAGCAATCTACCAACAAAGAGTAAATCATCAATCAGTAGGTGAAAACGCTGATTTCGTTAGCATACATAATTGTTATGTTGTAATGGAATCTCAGACAGATAAAGCTTAGAGATTCATCTCTAAATAAATACAAATTTTGCGATCGTATTCTAAGTAAGATTACGGTTTAAACAAACTTAAATAGTAGCAAAGTTAGTTTCCCCTCTTAAATCCTATTGTTGCAAATATTTCATGCTAACTGAGGTTTTTAGTGAACTTTTTCCCTTAATGAGTACAGCCAATCCACAGACTTTGGAATGGCTACTCAACGTTGCAATTGAACATGAATATCCATCTGGGCGAGCCGTTGTGATGGAAGATGCCTGGGGTAACGCCGTTTACTTGGTGGTTTCTGGTTGGGTCAAAGTCCGGCGTACCGTCGGGGAAGATTCAGTAGCTTTGGCAATTTTTGGGCGTGGCGATTTTTTTGGAGAAATGGCAATTTTGGATGAATCTCCACGCTCAACTGATGTCATTGCCCTTTCACCCGTGAAATTGCTTAGTATCTCCAGAGAGCGGTTTATTCAAATATTGTTTAAAGACCCGCAGTTACATCACCGGATGTTGCAACTGATGGTGCGGCGATTGCGACAAATTAACCTACGTCTACAAATGCGGTCTTCACCACCAGCAGTTAAACTCGCCCATACTCTGGTGACTTTGGGTGAAAGCTATGGTCAGGAATCAGACTTAGGAAGAGAAATTTTTAACGTTCCCTTTAAAGATTTAGCAGAGGTGACAGAAATCGGCGTTGAAGAAACCACCAAAATCATGGAAAAACTGCATGAAAAAGGGTGGATAAAGATTGATAGCGCCAACAACATTACTTATCTTGTGAACTTCAAACAGTTGATGAACTTGGCTGGCAAGGTGTAATTGTTTTATTTATTCAACGATACAAATTTTGGTATTCAGTAAGTCAACCGAAGCATCTTGTCGGTTGACTTGCTTATTAGAGGTGTAAGTAGTTCACAAATTTAGACCAATCTCTTGAGCTATCTGTCCGACGATGCTGGATTTGCCAATGCCAGGAGGCCCCCAAATCATCGTACTAATTTGCAAGTTTTTACGGATAAGGTTGTCTAAATATGCTTTTAGATCGGAAGGTGTCACCTGCTTCGCTCCGAATTCAAAATTCAAAATTCAAAATTTAAAATTAATGATCCCCATAAATAAATTTAGTTGCTGTGTATCCTTTTCGTTTTCAGTCATGGATTTTAATTTTCGATAAATGTTGAATATATGGAACTTTGACTTCTGTTGAGAAGTCAAGGATACGGGTACTATATTTAAGCATCTACTCTACGGGTACTATATTTAAGCATCTACACTACAGATACTACGTTTAAGTATCTATATTACAGGTACTATATTTGAGCATCTACACTACGGGTATTATATTTGAGCATCTACACGTTGTACCTGAAAACTATATTTTCAAAATGGGTTTTCCAATCGGAGAATCTGCGCCATCCAGCTTACTTTTGACTTGGGCTTACTAGTCCTATTTTTTGGTGCGTTGGCGTAGCCCTTCGTAAACATCACAGCTACTAAACATCGCTGAAATACTCAAATACATGTAGTACTGTTGTACTATGACTTTGTTTATGGAAAATAAATAAAGTGTAATCTTTATTTGAGAGCAAGCGGATTTATCTGTAGGGTCTTAACTACGAATTACTGTCTTTTTTATAAGATGCTCCGCGATCGCAGTGGGGCGTAGCTTATTAACAATTACCTAGCAAATAAAATAAGATGACTGAAGCAATAGCAACTCGTCGCAATACCTACGTTGAGGAAACTGGGTCAACGATTCATTACCTGGTGACAATGTCCCAACCAGAAACCCATCTGTTTGAAGTGACTTTACGCCTTGTAAATTATTCCTCACCGATTCTTGATTTAAAACTGCCCGTTTGGACACCAGGTTCCTATCTAATCCGAGAATACGCCAAGAATTTACAGGATTTTCAGGCTTTTGCAGAGGGTAAGCCTTTACCTTGGCGGAAAATCGGTAAAAATCATTGGCAGATAGACAAAATAAATGTTTCAGAATTAACTGTACGTTACCGCATTTTTGCGAATGAGCTATCGGTACGAACCAATCACTTAGATAGCACCCACGGTTATTTTAACGGTGCGGCACTATTTTTTAGAATACCTGGCTGGGATAAGCAACCTATTCGTGTCACCATCGTACCACCACAGCCGGAATGGCAGGTAACTACTGCCTTACCACCCGTTGCTGAAGAAACGAATACTTTCTTAGCTGGCGATTTTGATACTCTGGTCGATACTCCCTTTGAGATTGGTAGCCACCAATTGTATAAATTTGAGGTATTAGGAAAACCTCATGAATTGGCAATCTGGGGACAGGGAAATTTCCAAGCCCAGCAGATGATTGCTGATATCCAAAAAATTATTCAGGTGGAAGCGCAGATGTTCGGCGGTTTGCCATATCAACGATATGTGTTTCTGCTACATTTATTTAGCCAAGCTTTTGGCGGTTTGGAGCATAAAGATTCTTGCTCCTTAATTTACCAGCGTTTTGGGTTTCGCGCTCAGGAAAAATACGATCGCTTTCTGCAATTAGTTGCACACGAATTTTTTCACTTGTGGAATGTCAAGCGAATTCGCCCAAAAGCATTAGAGGTTTTTGATTACGACCAAGAAAATTACACACCATCATTATGGTTTTGTGAGGGCACTACTAGTTACTATGACTTGTTAATTCCTTTGCGGGCGGGAATTTATGATGTTCAGTCGTATTTGAATAACTTGGGTAAGGAAATTACCAGATATGAAACTACACCGGGGCGGAAAGTACAACCCGTTTCTGAGTCGAGTTTTGATGCCTGGATAAAACTTTATCGCCCGGATGCCAATAGCGGTAATTCCCAAATTTCCTACTATTTAAAAGGAGAAATGGTATCGTTGTTGCTGGATTTGCTGATTCGCTCTACTCACAACAATCAGCGCTCCCTTGATGACGTGATGCTGAAAATGTGGCAGCAATTTGGGCAAGATGAAATCGGCTATACCCCAGAACAGTTGCAGGAAGTTATCGAATCTGTTGCTGGAATTGATTTGACTGATTTCTTTAAACGCTACATTGATAGTACTGATGATTTGCCTTTCAATCAGTATTTAGAACCCTTTGGCTTGCAGTTGGTAGCCGATCGGCAGGAAGAACCTTACTTGGGCGTGAGAATAAATACAGAGAATGGGCGGGAGATCGTTAAGTTTGTGGAGACTGGTTCACCTGCACAAGTAGGGGGAATCGATGCAGGTGATGAGTTGTTAGCAATTGATGGAATTAAGTTAACTGCGGGTGGCTTAAGCGATCGCCTTAAAGATTATCAACCAAACGATGAAATCGAAATGGCAGTTTTCCACCAAGACGAACTACGTACCTATTTCATCACCCTGGTGTCACCACATCCCACTCGATATCAGGTAAAACCTGTTGATCGTCCTAACTCCACCCAGCAACAAAACTTTGCTGGATGGCTTGGGACTGCGATCGCAACTGTTTAATTAAGGGGCATTAGGCATGGGGCATTGGGTATGGGGCATGGGGCATTGGTTATTAATTCTTCTCCCCTTGCCCCCCTGCTCCCCTGCTCCCTGCTCCCTGCTCCCTGCCCCCTGCTTTCCCTGCCCCCCTGCCCTACTCCTAAGCCGTTCTCACCGCCCCGGAGTAAATCAAACCCCGTTGCAGATCCAGCGTTATAATCGCTCCATCCCGAATCGCCTGCGTTGCCTGCTTCACACCAACAATGACTGGTACACCGAGACGCAAGCCAATTACTGCTGCGTGACTTGTGAGACTTTCATCTTCGGTAATAATTCCGGCAGCTTTCCGAATTGCCTCAACAAAATCGGCACTAGTGCGGGGTGCAACCAAAATATCTCCAGGATTAAAGTTACTCACATCCATGCCAGTACTTGCCACTCGTGCGCGACCACTTACTGAACCTTGTCCTAGTCCAATTCCGTGACCTAGTACTGCCGTAACCACCTCTACTTTAATCAAATCTGTAGAGCCAGAAATCCCCTGGAGTGTGCCAGCGGTCATCACTACTAAATCTCCTTGGGACAGTAACTGAAGTTCCTGAGCCACGTTAATCGCAGCCTGAAATGTCTGACCAGTGGAAGGTAATCCTAGCACCAACAACGGTTTGACTCCCCACACCATCTGTAGCTGCCGCGCCACATTTACATGGGGTGTCACTGCCAAAATCGGTGTTTGGGGACGGAACTTAGAGACATTGCGAGCTGTTGCCCCAGTTTGCGTTAGGGTCATGATTGCAGATGCGCCTAATTGTTCGGCAATTTGACCTACAGCTTGACTAATCGCATTGGGAATGGAGCGCCGGGAATCTTTTAAAGAACGTAAGTTTAAGTGCTGGGCTTGTTCTTGCTCCATCCGCTCGGCAATTCGTGCCATCGTCGCCACTGCTTCTACAGGGAAGCTACCCACGGCGGTTTCATTGGAGAGCATTACCGCGTCTGTGCCGTCTAAAATCGCGTTTGCCACATCCGAAACTTCAGCGCGAGTGGGACGGGGATTGCTCACCATGCTATCTAACATTTGAGTAGCGGTGATGATCGGAATCCCCAAGCGATTTGCTGTGGCAATTAGCCGTTTTTGCAGCACCGGAACATCTTCTGCTGGCAATTCCACCCCTAAGTCGCCTCTGGCAACCATCACGCCATCACACAAAGCCAGAACCGCTTCCATTTGTTCGATGGCTTCGTGCTTTTCAATTTTGGCAACCACTGGCACTAGCTTGCCTGTACTCGAAATTAGTTCTTTAATTTCGATCATGTCCTGGGGATTGCGGACAAAGGAAAGTGCCACCCAATCGACACCCTGATCTAGACCAAACATTAGATCCTCTCGATCTTTGTCGGTCATTGCCTTAATTGACAGGTAAACGCCGGGAAAGTTTACGCCTTTGTTGTTAGAAAGTTTACCAGGTACGGTGACGCGACAATGCAAATCACCTTTGTCCCGATTAATCTCCTCTACCAGCATTTCTACTCGTCCATCATCGAGGAGAATTTTTGCCCCAACTGGGACTTCTTCGGCTAAATAATCGTAAGTGACGCAACTAATTTCTTGCGTTCCTACAACTGGGCGATTTGTCAAGGTGAAGCGATCGCCTTTTGCTAAAACTATAGAGCCGTTATCAAACTTCCCCAAGCGAATTTTTGGGCCCTGCAAGTCTTGAAGAATAGCCACTGGCTGATTTAATTCAAAAGCGGTTTGCCGAATTAAGCGAATACTACGCTGATGGTCGGCATGAGTTCCGTGAGAGAAGTTTAGCCGTAGCGTCGTGGCTCCCGCTTCAATAATCGCCTTGAGCATTTCAGGACTGCTAGTAGCGGGGCCAATAGTAGCGACAATTTTTGTCCGGCGCAGAGAATCTCGTAATTGCATAAGGGCTGAAGTTAGGGAGCTATCTGGGAAGTCATCGTAACTTAAGTGGCATCTCCTTTTCAGTCACTGCTATATCAATCAGATATAAGCAGTTAGATGAGGGTTTATGGGAGAGTGGAGGCTGTGGGATAGAGTAGATATAGTACATCAATCTTGTATCCATCCTCCCAACGAAGGAGTTTATTCCATCAACTTCTTGCCGATTGTCATACCCCACTTATCAGTAAAGACTAGGCTTCGTTTGGAATCATAGCGTTATTCATCTGCTGATATGCAAAGCTGTGGATAAATCTTGCTATACAAAAATTTGCAAAACTTTATCATTCAATAATATTTATCGTATATTCGTAATGTCTGCTCAAGAAGGAGTCAATGTTAGAGATGATCGCATCGGAGGCACAAAAGCCACTGACAATCCCACCCAAGGAATTTTTAACGCCTCCTGGTGATTTCAATCCGACGCTGCTGCTGTTTTGTGTTGCTGTATCCATGCTGGTGTTATCCAACTTTGGTTACTGGCTCTGGGAATGGCCGCACTGGCTATGCTTTTGCGTTAATACGATCGCATTACATTGTGCTGGAACCGTAATTCATGACGCTTGTCATCAATCTGCCCATCGCAACCGGGTGATAAATGCGATGTTAGGACATTGCAGTGCGTTGATGCTAGCTTTTGCTTTTCCTGTATTTACGCGGGTACATTTACAGCATCATGGTCATGTCAATCATCCCAAAGACGACCCAGATCATTATGTTTCTACGGGTGGGCCGCTGTGGCTGATTGCAGTGCGCTTTTTGTACCACGAGGTGTTTTTCTTTCAACGGCGATTGTGGCGTAAATATGAACTATTAGAATGGTTCATTAGCCGCTTAATTATTGCTGTAATTGTTTATATCTCAGTGCAGTACCACTTTTTGGGTTACATTCTGAATTTTTGGTTTATACCGGCTTTTGTGGTCGGCATAGCACTAGGATTATTTTTTGACTATTTGCCCCATCGTCCTTTTGCGGAGCGCGATCGCTGGAAAAATGCTCGCGTCTATCCTAACCCGATTCTCAATATCTTGATTATGGGACAGAATTACCACTTAATTCATCATTTGTGGCCTTCTATTCCTTGGTATAATTATCAACCTGCATACTATGTAATGAAGCCACTTTTAGATGAAAAAGGATGTTATCAAACTTCAGGATTGTTGCAGAAAAAGGACTTTTTTGAGTTTGTTTACGATATCTTTTTAGGAATTAGATTTCATCATCAAAAAGAATAGAGTTGTTGCATAAAGCGATCGCTTGCTCACGGCTGACACTGGGAAAGCGATCTAAAAACTCATCCAGTGAGTCACCCGCTTCTAGGTAATCGAGCAAGGTTTTTATCGGCACACGAGTATTAACAAAAACAGGGGTTCCCCCCAATATATCAGGGTCGCTATGAACAACACGCGATGTGGATGTCATATAGTTAGTATACGTGCGACAAATTACCTTCCGATCCTAGCTCTGATTCTCTCGTAAATCTCAGCATATATTCCATATTCTTGAAGCCTTATTCAGCGCAGCTTCATAAAGAATTAGTATTACAATTAAACATAGAGTATGACAATGTATTATCAAATAAATATGCCATCGAATCTGCTCACGCTTGTCAAGATTTTCTAGTACTTCCTAGTATTATTTATTTTTGTCCCAAGAATTGATTGCTCTTTATCTTTTATGAGAAATTTAGAGCTATTAATTCTAATAACCTCATACATTTCTGCCACAAACACTGAACCTAAAGTAGCTACCATATCTGCAATAGAAATCTTAAAGACTAATGGAACCTTAAAATTAAAAAATGATTTTGGCATAGTTTTAACATTTAAATACAACTTTTTTTGACTAACGTACCATACTCCAGTAAATTTATTACCTGTTAGAAGTTCTTTAGGTTTAGATAAAAGTAATGTTTGAATCCTGGTTTGTTCATAAGTCATATCATCTTTAAATTCAATAGTTATTTTTTCCGAACCAGTATTAAAACGCCATTTACCCAAAAGTAAAATTTCTATTTCTAAATCGGAATGCTTACTAGTATTCATATCTTACCTATCCACAGAATAATTATTTAATTTTTCTCTCAACTTAGGTGAATAGTTGCGTGTATCAAAAATGCTTTAATTTCCTACTATCCATATCTTTGGATGATTTTGTCTAAAAAATTTTTGAATATCATGAATGCAAACTCCTACATTATTAAGATACTCTCACTTGGCAAAGTGCATATGCATAAACTTTCGTAACGAGCGTCTGTTCATCCTCACGCCACAACTGAACTTCTGCATCCGGGTAGGTGACTTGGAGTGCTTCTACTTGTAAGCATCGCCTAATCCTTCCACGCCTGATTCGTTATTAATGCTTATATCGATGTTCTGCTGTAGTGGGATAGTCACCTTGAGCGATCGCTTCAAACAAATCGTGAGTCGCATGATCTGGATCTTCGCCCTTAATCTTAGCCGATTCTTCCTCCGTCAAGGTTTGATGCCCTTGCAGAGTCTTAAAGTGAAATTTACACCAGACGCGATTGCCATCAGCATTAATTAAACTAAAGGTGTGGCTACCAAAGCCGTCCATGTGGCGATAGGTTTTGGGAATTCCCCGATCTGAAAAGAGGATTGTCACCTGGTGAAGCGATTCTGGACTGAGTGACCAAAAATCCCATCTTGCATTATGGTCTTTGCAATTGGTTTGGGGATTGCGCTTTTGGGTATGGATAAAATCAGGAAACTTCAGGGGGTCACGGATGAAGAAAATCGGGGTATTGTTACCTGATTTTAGTCAGTAGATAGATACCTACTGATAGAACAATCTAATTCATAGTCATAACGAATTTGTATTTAAAACATACTCGATATGATTATGAATTACAATAAATCTTTTTGTATTTTGGTAAGATGTAGAGACGATATATCGCCTCTATACTGCCTTTCAGGTATTTAAATGTTTGAGAATCAACGAGCAAACATCCGTCGCCTCAATTTGATGTTCATTAACTAGGTGAGTTTGATGGGTGATAAATAGAGGCCCTTCAGCAATAGAAGTGGTGATATTACCGTGAGAACCACGCACCAGGGAAGCATCCAGAGGGATCACATCCATTAAATAGCGAAAACCCAGTTGTTTCTTAAGTAACTTGAGAGCAATTTTTCCTTGAGGAAATTTAATCTGCGGATCGAGGAAAAGTTCTACAGGATCGTAACCAGGTTTGCGGTGGATATCTACAGTTCTAGCAAAATCAGGGGCTTTGGCATCATCGAGCCAATAATAATAGGTAAACCAAGCGTCAGACCCAGCGATCGCCACCAACTCTCCCGATCTAGGATGATTGAGATGGTAGGCTTGTTTTCCCTCTTCATCCAATACCTGCGCTACGCCTTCAGTCGTTTCTAAAAGCGATCGCACTTTCGGGATATACGCCGGATCGTTCACATATACATGAGCAATTTGATGATCGGCAACAGCAAAGGCAATGCTAGCACCAAAATCGAGCAGTTCTCGCCCTAATTCTTCCCGCACAGCAATTAAACCGTTGTCCCGTAGTACACGGTTGATATCCACAGCTTTAGAGACTGGAGTAATGCCATACTCAGAAAGAATAATTACCTGAGTATTACGTGCTTGAAAATATTCAATTAAATTGCCACAAACAGCATCAATTTCTCGCAAATCAGCTTGAATCTGAGTTTGATTGTTACCAAACTTTTGCAGACAGTAATCTAAATGTGGTAGATAAACTAGTGATAATGTCGGGCTGTAGCGTTCCTCAATCCATTTTGCCGAATTGGCAATCCACTGACTAGAACTAATAGAAGTTTTTGGCCCCCAGAAATCGAATAGAGGGAAATTTCCTAAATAAGATTGAATTTGCGATCGCACATCACTAGGATGGGTATAAATATCAGGTAATTTTCTCCCATCTGCGGGATACATCGGGCGCGGCGTAATCGCATAATCTACTGAAGAATACATATTGTACCACCAAAAAAGGTTGGCACAAGTGAAAGTTGGATCGATTGATTTAGCTATTTCCCAAACTTTGGGAGCTTGCACTAGTTTATTAGACTGCCGCCAAAACTTTACTTCACATTCATCGCGAAAATACCAACCATTAGCAACAATTCCATGTTCATCAGGCAATTTTCCTGTTAAATAAGTAGCCTGAACCGAACAAGTCACAGCAGGTAGCACTTTTCCGATAGACACTACCTGCCCCTTAGCAGCCCAAGAAGATAAAAACGGCGTATTTTCTCCTAGTAAGCTAGGCGTTAATCCCACTACATTTAGAACAACCGTTTTTTGCATAAACTTAATCCTCTCTTATACAAATTTGAAAAAATAACTAGAGATGCGCTATACTGCATCTCTATAGATTTCAACCAGAAAACCCAGTTAAAATCTTAATTTAGTAATTACGAATTACGAATTACAAATTACGAATTAATTTTAATACCCACTCATACTCACGTTGAATAGAAGTCAGCAAATCTATCTTCATTTCTGACGGCAATACATCCCAAGTGTAAGTCTCAATTTCTAAATGCGAGCAAGCATTGTTTACCTGAAGTAAATGCAAAACAGTAGCAATGTCATCTTGGGTAGATTGCAAAATTTGATAATCATGAATAAAAATAGGTACATGGAAGTGAGTACGCCATTCTTCAGCTAGAGATTGCTCTAAATGTGGTAATGCAGTTATTAAATCAGGATAGTGGTGGAGTGTACCATCGCTACGACGTTCTATTACCTGATGAAGATAAGTAGATTCTGCAAAAGGACGTAAACGCTCAACTATTAAACTACGCTTCTCAACCTCAGCAGGGATTTTTACTTTAATTGCAGCGCTGATTTGAATTTTCCCAATTTTAATTCCTGCCGATTGCAAACGCGTAAATACAGAGTTTGGCTGTTCATATTCAACTGAAAAATGGCAGGTGTCATAACAAATGCGAACGTGTTTTAGCAATTTAGTTTCTGCTAAATCCTGCTCAATATTTAACTTGTCTGATAAATAACTACCACCTATTGGCAATAACCAATTTTGATAGAAATCAATTACTTCTGAAGTATTTTCAATTAAACCATCAGGCTCAGGTTCTAAATCAATATGAAGGATCTTGCCTGTTTCTTCATGGATGCGAATCATTTCTACAACAACTGATGCTATATTCAAACAACTCTTTTTTAGAACTGTCTCAAAAGTTGCTTGGTCTTTTATCCACCAAGGTTTATAGGATAATGGTAGTGTAGAAATTCCGCCATCAAGTCCTTGGGGTAATAGACTAGCTAAAATATGTGCCAAGTTTAATGTATAATTAACCCGTTCTTGTGTAGACCAATCTGGTGCATAAACTTGGTCTTTTACTACTTGTCGATGAAATCCGCCATAAGGAAATCCGTTTAAGGTGAAAATATATAAATCTTGTTGAGTTAGCCAAGCTTGAAATTGAGCTAAGTTATTACTTTCTAAAAGTTCTTTTGCAGCAACATCTGCTAACCTCAAGCCAATCCCAAAGGGTTCGGTAGGCGATAAACGTGATTTGATCTCGGGAATATACTTCTTTAAATTTGCGAAAACCTCTAGCCAATTTTCACCAGGATGAATATTACTGCAATAAGTTAAGTGTAAATTATTGTTGTTTGTAATTTTCATTTTTTACCTCTATTCCTTGTATGTGTAATCTGTTTTCTTTGACTTAAACTATTTTACAAAATACTTGTTAGATATTCATAATTAGGGGCGCATAGATGTGCGCCCCTATAGCCAATTAATGGTAATACTGGGTGTAGACATTCAAGTTAAGTAACAGCAAATACTTTTGCTAACTTCATCGAAAATGGTAGCAAGATTAGAACGAATAAACCGTAATACAAACCAGCAAAACCAGATGCAACTGTTGCATCTAAGACTATTAGAGATAAAACACCTATTTTTACAGCATTTCTGATATTTTCAGCTATCGGTTCGCGCGCTGCTTTGATAAAGTTAGGCAAGATTCTGATAGCTAAGAAAATAGCGAATGGTAGGGCTGCGATCGCTCTATACTCTTCTAATAATCCTAAAGCTAAAACTGCCGTCAAAACTATTGCAATTAGAAGTAGCGCCAGTACTCCCGTAATCTTCTTACCTCCGTGAACTTCACCCTGACTAATTGCGGTGATAGCAGCAATATAAAGAACAGGAATCAGCGCTAAATACCAACGTTCTCCGATGATTTCGGGTACAGCACTTACACCTAATAATAAGTTACTGCCACGACACAAACCCATATTTAAAGGGCCGAAAAAAGGATTATGTTTGGCGAATGAGTTATAGAGGAGGCATGAAAGAGTAATAAATGTTGCGATCGCAGCACTCAACAACGATACTTGAAAAGCAGCTATAATCCCGATTACAAACAGTATACTCCCCAATAAAGTAGCATTTTGACGAGATACCCGACCACTGGGAATTGCTCTATTTGGGCGCTCTTTTGCATCTAATTCTGCATCAAAAACATCGTTAAAAACTATACCGCCACCGTATAAACCAGTTGTAGCTAATAACAACCAAGTTAATGGAATTAAGATGGCAAAACTTGCTTCGTCATTAATTAATTTGGTAAAAATAATTCCAGAACCGGAAGCAGCAAAACCTAGAAGAATATCCGCCCAAGCAGTAACAATATTAGCAGGACGCATTAATTCCAGATAACCCCGCCAGCTTTGAAAATTTAAGCTTGCAACATTCACTTATCTGCCTCCGTGCCTAGTAATTTTTCAAAATAAACTGCATATTAAGATGAAAATATCTCTTGCAATGCCCAATCCCCCCTGACAATTTTCTATTCAATCAACACAAAATCTGAAACTGATTTGATTCCTGGTTCTTGTCCGCGTAACACAGAATTACCACTGAACATTTGACGTTGATCGATAGATTGAGGATTGAGCCAGTCTGATGCTTTCATCTGCCCAGTTTGACTGTAAGCAGCTAGGGCATTTTCATAACAAACTGCTCGCACATGTTCTTCAGGAATACCCCTATCTAACATCAACTGAGCCGTTTTTGGCACTGCCAAAGGATCGCTAATACCCCAATCAGCGCTACTATCTACAATAATGCGATCGCATCCATACTTACGGACAACTTCTACCATCCGGGCATTACCCATCTTCGTCTGTGGGTAAATCGTGAAAGCCGCCCAAAAGCCCCGTCCTAATACTTCTTCAACGGTTTCTTCGTTGTTGTGATCGATAACTACTTGTGAAGGATCTAAGCCATATTCAATACAGCGATCCATACTCCGACTAGCACCCGCCTTTTTATTACGGTGAGGAGTATGAATTAGTACCAACGTATCGAGTTCTTTGGCTAATTCTAACTGTTGACAAAAGTACTTATCCTCTGCTTCTGTCATATCGTCATAGCCAATTTCACCAATAGCAACAACTCCTTCTTTACAGGCATAAAGTGGTAGCAGTTCCATAACTTCAGCTGCTAGCGCTTCATTGTTAGCTTCTTTCGGATTTAGGCCGATTGTGCAGTAGTGTTGGATGCCAAACTGACTAGCACGAAACCGTTCCCAGCCCACAAGACTACTGAAATAGTCTTTAAATGAGCCAGCGTTAGTTCGGGGTTGTCCTAACCAAAAGGCTGGTTCAATAACGGCGACAATTCCATATTCCCGCATTACTAAGTAATCGTAAGTAGTACGGGAACACATGTGAATGTGAGGATCGATAAACATCATGGTTTTAGTAATTGGGCATTGGGAAAGAGGAGGCAGAAGGCAGGAGGCAGGAGGCAGAAGTACTTTAATTTTGAATTGATTTCTCCCTCATCCCCACTCCCTACTCCCTTTTATTTGTAAACAAAGAGGCGTTAGCGCAGCTTGCCGCAGGCATCGCGGCTAAAACTGCTCCAAGTCAGATTACCTTGTTGAATGGATGACTGTAAATCTGGGTAATGAGAAAGTAATGCTTGCGCTTGAGGTAAAGGAGACTCAGCACAAGCTAACGCTGCTGCTTCTTGCTCGCGTATATCCCCATTAGCTAGTACTTTTTCCAAATCTGTAATAATGGCGCTATCAGCAAACCGCCCTACAGGTCGCCAAAGTTCTGGCGTAACTGAGCGTTTAGCTGCCCACCGTTCATGGGCATAATCTGCCAACATCCTCGCCAATTCTGGGTTAGCACGCCGATCTAAACCCCAAATTAGATGCAACGGACTGCCAACGAACACAGCCTTTAGCACCATCTGATTCCAGGCAGCATTATCTAAGTAATTTGCTGGATAAGGGTTACGTAGTGCTATAGCTTGGAATACATTACTCATATTGCTGCGAATTCCCTCAGCAGTACGATGGCGATGTAGCTCTGGGTGTGGTAATAGCGGCAAACTTTGATAAAGGGCAACTAACTCCCCCATATCGGCAGTGGAGAAGACTCGATCGAGCGATCGCACATAGACCTCAGCATCATCGTGGGGCAAAGCTAAAAGCAAAAGTGTGCGACCCGCTTGATCTACACTCCAATTACCAGGATACCAGCCGGGAATCAGATCCTCTGCTGCTTCCAAGTCCTGGAATGTTAGCTGCAAATCCTGTTTACCTAGATAACGCGGCACAGCACTAAAAGCCGTAAAAAACGCTCTCTCAGCAGTGCCGCTAGCAATCTGTGCTTGTTTCTGTTCCAACCAAGTAAAAGCTTTCTCTGAAACAGACTTTAACAGCCAGTGATGCAGTAATTTGTTTACTTTACTCATGATAAATTCAGGATAAGTTGTCCAACTTATTTGTGACAACCAAGTATAAAATATAGCACTAAAATTGATTTTTTGGGTTTGAAGCAGTTAGATAATATACTACTAGGATTATAACTTCACTGAATCTATAAAAATATCCTGACTTTAAAGAAGATACTGTAAAGATACCATTTTGATTAGATAAATCATAAAATTATCTTACGGAAAAAAATTAGAATTTTATGTAATAATGATCTCGATTACTAACTTCAGATATCAAGCATAAGCATTAATATAAATTGTAAATTCATGTTAATTTAAACTTTATCTGTTAGGTAAAGACACTTCAAAAGTATGATTAGTTTATTAAATAGATTTACCTAGTAATTCATTTCAAAATTGAATTAGATAATGGGTTTTCTTTGTCTATATTGCTGTTAATTTTAATTGCAATAGTGTATATATTGACAGGTACTTAGAAAGTAATAATATTCAAATGGCTATTCAACAAAAAAGCGCTCTTAATTTACAACCAATTAACCAATGTGTCCGTGTTACCTTCAATTATGATGTTCACTTCACTAGAGGTCTGTTTCAGTTAGATAATCCTTTACTTGCACAAGCGATCGCCGCAGATGGGGAGACAACCCCAAAACAAGTGCTAGCTGTGGTAGATGGAGGATTTTTACAATATCAAGATGGGCTATTAAAAAAATTATCAGCCTATGCCCAATGTTATGAAGATATATTAACACTGAGTGGTGAACCGATAGTAGTTCCCGGTGGAGAAGCAGTCAAGAACGATTCTAGGTTTATAGAACAAATTCATCAGCGGATCAATGCAGCTGGATTGTGCCGTCACTCCTACGTTTTAGCAATTGGAGGTGGAGCTGTCCTAGACATGGCAGGATACGCAGCAACAACAGCTCACCGAGGAATTCGGCTACTACGAGTACCGACAACAGTATTAGGGCAAAATGATTCGGGTGTAGGAGTAAAGAACGGAATCAACGCTTTCGGTAAGAAAAACTTTTTGGGTACATTCATGCCACCTTATGCTGTCTTGAATGACTTTGATTTTCTTACTAGCCTCGACGATCGAGATTGGCGATCGGGTATTGCAGAAGCGGTAAAAGTAGCGCTGATTAAAGATGCAGATTTCTTTGATTTCATTATGACTAATGCCGATAAATTGGCTAATCGAGACATGGACATAATGGAAAGACTGATCTATCGTTGTTCTCAGTTGCACTTAGAGCATATTGCAGGTAGTGGCGATCCCTTTGAAATGGGTTCATCGCGTCCATTAGACTTTGGACACTGGGCTGCTCATAAACTAGAGCATTTAACTAATTACAGCTTACGTCATGGTGAAGCTGTAGCGATCGGCATCGCTTTAGATACAACCTATTCATATTTAACAGGGCAACTTTTGCAATCAGAGTGGCAAAGGGTTTTAACTACACTCAAAAAATTAGGCTTTACTTTGTACATATCAGCGCTGACAGAACAATTAGATCAGCTAGACCATCCGCATTGTTTGTTTAGGGGGCTTACCGAGTTCCGCGAACATTTGGGAGGAAAATTGACAATTACCCTTCTCCAAGGAATCGGAGAGGGAATAGAAGTTAACCAGGCGGATTTGTCTTTGTATAGAGATGCTATTTTGATGCTGCAAGATTGGGAACTTTTGCATTGATTTATCCCTTGGATGTAATTAGCAGAAGCGATGTTGAACAACAATCCCGGAGGTGGAGAGTAAGTTTTCTTCACTTTTGCCCAATTGGGATTATTTTATGCAAATATACCGCTTAATTTTTAAAGCGATCGCTACTTCTGTCCATATAAAGCAAATTCGATATTGGTCATTTATCCGAATACTATGCTGACCTTTACGAGCGCCTTTTAGTACTTCTTCAAAATCCTCCACCTTATGAAAAGCTGGTTGGTGACTTATCAAGTGCTTATTCTCGGAGGATAAATATACAGCATCGGTTGGTATATGAGATCATCGAATCCGAGCAAGTAGTCAAGATAATTCGTATGTGGACACATTACGAGTAAGTTATCTCTTCAACCCTCCTTGGTGTTCGCAATGAAAACCTCGATGCTCCCAAGCTTGCATATCTACATCAGTAAGTTTTGTGACATTTGAGCATTGCGGTTGAATAATTTGACTTAAAATCGCCCACAACAAGCTGCGTGTTATATCTAATCCAGTTTTAGTCCAAGATTCCCGATTACCAGGAATACCCAACTCCTGAACAATTTCTGGCTCTACCCAAATACCATGAGCGCCAAAAAGAACCTGTGCCATCCATTTAGCTCTGGGTAAATGACTTGGCGAGGTAATCAACATGACTTTATGCACTCCCCAACGGCGCAAAATTGGAATACCATAATAAAAATTTTCAAAGGTAGAATTCGCGCAGTTTTCTAACCAAACGTTTTGTAACTTTGCTAATTCCGCCTCAAAAATTAACCTTATACAGGGATCTGGGGAACCATGAGAAATTAAAATTGGGGTTTGTGGGTATTGTTTTGCTAGTTGAGCAACATAAGTTTCTCGACGAATACTGCCACCTAGCACAAAGAAGGCATCTATCGGCTGCGAAGAAGCAAAAACTAAGGTTATAGTAGTAAAAATCAGCCAAACACCCAGGACAACATACAATCCACCACTGAGTTTTTGTAACAATTGCCACAGATTAGTAGATTTTTTGTTAATAGAAATTAATGATTTGTTGGTAAATTTGCGTTTCATGACTTAAGTAAGAAAAACTGCTTTTATTGCTGTATAACAGTACTGCAATTCAGTGAGCAAAGTGCTATCTTATAAAAGTATTCTAGAATGCAAAAATGACGCTAATTAAAGTGTCACACGCTCAGTATAGCCTTCCGGAGTAGACTAACAAACTGAGAAATGATTGTTAATAACTAATGTGGCATTTTGGGCATCATTTAAGGATAAAAATGATGAAGGAGCATAGTTGATTCTGGGGTATAAAAACTTAAAAATTTCTGGAAAGCCTGATTGCTAAACTGTCAACAACACAATTATTCCAGCTAAGTATACATGAACCAATCTGCGAAAAGTTACTCACCGCTCCAAGTAGCCTTGATTGGTGGAGCGATCGCCACAACTGCTACCATATCCGTGTTCGGTCCCGCTTGGACTCGTGGTGTCCGTGCTGCTCTAGCCCTACAAGACAGCCCAAAAGTGATAGTTGACCAAGTTTGGCAACTGGTAAATCATGAATATGTTGATGGCAAATTTAATCAACAAGATTGGCAAGCAACCAGGCAAAGCTTGTTGAGCAAAGACTACTCTTCTAAGGAAGAAGCATACACTGCCATCCGCGAAGCTTTACAAAAATTGGGAGATCCTTACACTCGGTTCATGGACCCCCAACAATTTGAAGCTCTAACTAGCCAAACATCTGGGGAAGTCTCTGGTATCGGCATTCGGATGGAAGTGAACGAAAAAACTCAGCAGCTCACCGTTGTCGAAGCCATAGAAAATTCTCCGGCGCTGAAAGCTGGAATTAAAGCAGGCGATCAAATTTTGGCAATTGACGGCAAATCCACTCTCAAAATGAAAGTGGATGATGCTTCTAAGCTCATCCGTGGCAAAGCGGGTACTCCCATTAAGCTACGATTGGGACGCGCAGGCCAAAATGCCTTTGATTTGAAGCTGACAAGGGCAAGTATTGAAGTCCCAACGGTACGCTATACCCTCAAGCAAGAAGGGAATCGCCGTGTTGGTTATATCCGCTTGCGGGAATTTAGCGCCCACGCCGCAGACCAAATGCAACGAGCCATCCGCGATTTGAACACTAAGAAAGTTGATTCTTATGTCTTGGATTTGCGGGGAAATCCTGGCGGTTTGTTGCAGGCAAGCATTGAAATTGCTCGGATGTGGTATGACAACGGCGGAATTGTCAAGACAATAGACCGTGTAGGCAGCAGCGAAGAAACTAAAGCCAATCGCACTGCTCTAACAAATCGTCCTTTGGCAGTTTTAGTGGATGGCAATTCAGCTAGTGCTAGTGAAATCCTTACAGGGGCACTCAAGGATAATAAACGGGCGGTAGTCGTGGGGGGTCAAACCTTTGGCAAAGCCTTAGTCCAGTCAGTTCATGAACTCGCAGATGGTTCCGGCTTGGCTGTCACCATTGCTCATTACTACACCCCAGCGGGAACGGATATTAACCATAAAGGAATTACACCTGATATCAAGCTAGACTTGACAGAGGCACAAGAGCGTCAATTGGCTTCTAATCCCAATTTAATTGGAACTAAGAGCGATCCCCAATATGCTCGAGCGATCGCAATTTTATCAAATAACAACTTTGCCCAACCACCAGCAAATCAACCGACTCGACCCATGAGCCGCGCCGATAACCTGAAATTTTAAATTGATGCGAATGATTTGTTACTAGGTGTTTATATAGTAGTATTCCCAAATCCAAATTTTTGGAGTTATGAAAACTGCTTGATATGCCGTTCCAGGATTTTGGTTTGGGAATACTAGCTGTTAATCCCATCTCCAAAATCTCAGATTTATGAATCATCAGCCAGTTGATGCAACCACCGCCACCAGCATTTTACCAATGGTGTCGGTGGTTGTTCCTATTTATAACGGTGAGGCAGATTTACCAGAGTTAATCAATTGTCTGTTGTCTCAAACTTACCCAAAAGACCGGGTAGAATACTTGTTGGTGGACAACAACAGTAGCGATCGCACTCTTAGCATCCTAAAAATATCTGCCGAAAATTGCCCAATTACAATTCGCCCTTTGAGTGAGAACCAAATTCAAAGCTCCTACGCTGCTCGTAATACCGGCATTCGCGCCGCTACGGGTGAAATTATGGTTTTTACCGATGCAGATTGTCGCCCACAACCGCAATGGTTAGACACACTAATTCAGCCTTTTGTCAACGCAGAAGTAGTAATTGTTGCTGGTGAAATTTTGGCACTACCAGGCACAACTTTGCTAGAACAACACGCAGACCGTCAAGAAACTTTATCGCAAAAGCATACCCTCAACCATTCCTTTCGTCCCTATGGTCAAACAGCTAATTTGGCGATTCGACGCATTGCCTTTGAAAAAGTGGGTTTATTTCGTCCCTATCTAACTACTGGTGGTGATGCTGATATTTGTTGGCGGATTTTGGGGGAAAACATCGGGCGTTTGGAATTTGTCCCAAATGCGATCGTCCAGCACCGCCACCGCGCTACACTTCAAGAACTGCAAAGTCAATGGCGGCGTTATGGACGTTCAAATCGCTATCTGCACGAACTGTACGGTGTAGATTTAATGCGAGAGATGACACCCAGAGAATACGGCTATCGCTTGGCACGTTGGTTATTGAAGGAAGTACCAAGAGATATTAAAAAAGCTTTAGCGAAGCCCGCCCCAGGCATCGCTAGTCAAGCGACTCTTGTAGATTTATTAAATACCCCCATTGGTTTATTCACAGCGAGGGCGCGTACTGCTGGACAAAGAGACGCCAAGCTACCAGAGGATGCCAAAATAATTGCTCGACTGTAACTAAGAAAAAGGGCGTTGCTGATTTAGATGTGTAAATCTTGGTATAGAGACGTTGCAATTGCTAGTCTCTACAAAGGTTTTGAAATTATGCAAAATCATTTTCATACCTAAATTCAGTAACACCTGAGCAAAAACGTTCTTGTCAGTCTAGAAGCATTGACTGAGAACTTTATGCTTTCCTTAGCTCACAAAAGCGAATGTATCTTAAGAAGTATTTTCAAAAGCAGGTAAAGCAAATATGCTGTTATTAATCTTTTAACTTTAGTAACTTATATTTAATAAAATAAAAATTACAGTAGGTAGGGCTTGTTACCACTCAGCACTTTGGTTGGCACTAAATAGGACTAAAATTTGATTGAAGCTACACAAATTTGATTGCTTCGTAATTAGTGAAATATAAATTAGTAAATCAAAAAACCAGCTTCTTTAATATTTATAGAGTGTCCGCTCTTTCAAGTAACCTTCTCTCCTTGCCTGCTCAATAGCGTCTGAAGTCTTGAAGAAAGCATGAGGTTTGCTTCCACTGCTTTCATTCACACTTACGCTTTATAGTTTTGTGAGTTGAGCAACATGAAAGTGGATGGATTTGATCGACAGATAGATAAATTGTGCTCACAGATACAGGGACTATTAAAATACTATGGTAGTAAGCTGAACTCACAACAGGAGATGATAACAGAGGCTTTCGAGGAACTTAACACCGCAATGGAAGAACTATTGACAGCTTCCGAGGAGTTAAAGGTAACACGAGCGGCAGTAGAGAAAGAGCGTCAGCGTTACCAAGACTTGTTCGAGTTTGCTCCAGATGGTTACTTGGTAACTGATACCAACGGGATAATTCTAGAGGCTAACCATGTAGCAGCAACTTTGCTCGGCGTACAACAAAAATATTTAGTAGGTAAACCATTAATTCTTTTTATTGCTCAACAAGACCGCCAGTCCTTTAACTCTCAAATAAACAATTTGCAAGAGATACTGAACTGGGAAATTCACCTAGAGCCACGGAAAGGAAAGCCTTTCCCTGCTAATGTGAGAGCGTCTGTAGTATACGATTTTGAAGAGAAGCACCTTGGCTGGCGTTGGCTGTTGTGCAACATCAGCCAACGCAAACAAACTGAAGAAATGTTGTACCAAGCTTACAGCGAGTTAGAAATACGGGTGGCGGAACGGACAGCGGAACTGGTAAAAGCAAATCAGAAATTGCTAAATGAAATTACAGAACGTAAAAGAGTCGAGTCACAACTACTGCACCTTGCTTTTCACGACACACTGACCGGTCTGGCAAACCGCGTTGCATTTATGAACCGCCTAAAACATGCGATAAATTATTCAAAACGGCATTCAGATTATCTATATGCTGTGCTATTTATCGACCTAGATCGGTTTAAGGTGATCAATGACAGCCTTGGACACCTAAATGGAGACCAATTGCTACTTGCTATTGCAAGTAGACTACAAACATGTATACGCTCCATAGATACAGCAGCACGGCTTGGGGGAGACGAATTTACAATCCTGCTTGAGGGAATCCAGGATGTGTCAGACGCCATCAAAGTCGCTGAACGGATTCAGAAGGAACTGGCATTACCCTTTAAACTTGACGGACAAGAAGTCTTCATCACGGCAAGTATTGGCATCGCGTTGAGTTCGACAGTAGACTATCAACACCCAGAAGAACTGTTAAGGGATGCAGATACAGCAATGTATCGAGCCAAGATGATAGGCAGAGCGCGTTATGAGCTATTCAACTCAGATATGTATGCTGATGCTCTAGCGAGATTGCAGTTAGAGACTGATTTGCGCCGAGCAATTGAACGCGAAGAATTTCGGGTTTATTATCAACCGATTGTTTCGCTTGTTAGTGGCTCTATTTTAGGTTTTGAGGCTCTATTGCGCTGGCAGCACCCAGAGCGTGGTCTACTTAATCCAGCAGATTTTATTTCCCTAGCAGAGGAAACTGGACTAATTTTCTCCATTGGCAAATGGGCTTTGCATGAAGCCTGCCGCCAGATGCAAGTTTGGCGGGTATGTTATCGTTCTAAATTACTAGAGAAAATTAGTGTTAATCTCTCCGTCAAGCAATTTTCTCAGCCGGACTTGATAGAGCAGATTGGGCAAATTTTGCATTCAACTGGCCTGGATGCTGGTACTCTAATCCTAGAGATTACTGAAAAGGCAATTGTGGAAAATGGCGATAAGGTAACTGCCGCAATTTTACAACTTCGAGAGATGGGTATTGAGTTATCAATTGATGACTTTGGTACAGGCTACTCTTCATTAGGTGGTCTTTATAACTTTCCGATTAGTGTGTTGAAAATTGACCGTTCTTTCATCAGCTTGATGGGCACTAATAGTAAGAATTTAGAAATTATTGAGATAATTGTCACTTTAGCGCACAAGCTAGGTGTGGATGTGCTTGCCGAAGGGGTAGAGACAAAAGAGCAACTATTAGTTCTAAGAAAGTTAAACTGTCAATATGTCCAAGGACATTTTTTCTCAGTTCCGTTAAATAGCTCGGCAGCAGAAGCATTAATCATGGAAAATCCTCAATGGTAAGGGTTATTAAAAAATTCGTAATTGATAAGAACGCTTTTTTTATTCTCATAGCAATCATGAATCATAGGTACTAGAGACTGCCTTACTATATGGTGGCTTAGTTTGATTCAAGACGAGCCAACTTTCCTTAGCGGTAGCCAACATGAAACCATCAACTGTTGGGATCTTGCTACAGGGAAATGTTGGACAACTTTGCGGCCACCCTGTCCTTATGAAGGCACAATCGTTAATGCAGCAACAGAGTTGATGGAGGCACAGATGTCAACTTGAAAAGCTTTTGAGGCGGTAGAGGTGAATTCAAGTTGCTCAATGCCTACCAACTTTCGCTAAATTGGAAAAAGGAAAACTCAAGGGAATTTTAAATGTCAGCACAATTGTTACTGGTGGATGATGAACCAGGGATACGGGAAGCCGTGAAAGACTATTTGCAAGAGAGCGGTTTCAGCGTTCAAGTCGCCAGTAACGCCCTTGAAGGTTGGGAATGGATGCAGCTGAATACACCTGATTTAGTGATTTCTGATGTGATGATGCCTCAAGTGGATGGCTATCAATTCCTAAAGCAACTACGAGAAGACCCCCGTTTCCAAGCACTCCCAGTAGTATTTTTAACTGCTAAAGGTATGACAGGCGATCGCATTCAAGGGTATCACGCTGGTGTTGATGCCTATCTACCTAAACCCTTCGATCCAGACGAGTTAGTGGCTATAGTCGAAAATTTGCTAGCCCGTCGCGCCGCTAAGGCTGCGAGTTCGGGAGATGACACTGAAACCCCCGATCTTGCTGAACTAGCCAATCAGATTTCCCAAATTAAAACATTGTTAACTCAAAGAAATGCTATTTCCCAATCGCCAGCCCCTTTTAAAATTGATTTGACTCCCAGAGAACAAAGTGTTTTAAATTTGGTCGCAGAAGGGTTAATGAACAAAGAAATCGCCCGTCGCTTAGAAACCAGCGTCCGCAATGTAGAAAAATACGTCAGCCGTTTATTTAGTAAAACCGGTACCAATAGCCGTACAGAGTTAGTTCGTTTTGCTCTAGAACACGGTCTTGCTAAATAGGCATTGGGATATTTTTACTTGTACTGAGCGTTCGCGTTGTAGCGTCTCTTAGAGAAGCCGTTGACGCAGCCTCTGGTAGGGAAGTATTGAGTCTGGAGAAGATGACAAGGTAGACAAGAGACCTCTTGCATAAGTCGGAAAAAGGGGAAAGGGGAAGGGGAAAAAGTTCTGTATCGTCCTCTTCCCCTTTAACCTTTACCCTTTTCCCTCTCTTGCAAAAAGCACTTTTGCAAGAGGTCTAAGGTAGACAAGGTGGACAAGGAAGAAGGGAGAGACTTGTCCCCTTGTCTCTCTCATCTGTCCTGCCTCTGACTTTTCACGTTATGTGGAAAAGCCAACGATTGACCTAACCCCCCAACCCCCAACCGTGGCGGGAAGGGGGAGAATTCAAAGTCTCTCTCCTTTTAGAAGAGAGAAATAGAACAGAGGTTTTCCAGATACCGTGAAAAGTCAGGTTCTGTCTCTGGGTAATTGATAATAGCTAACTAGCTGCTAAACCGTGACCTATTACCAGTAATAGATAAAACATAAGTCTTTCAGCAAATCAGGCACTTAGCTTCAGCAAAAAGCCAAAAGGAAGGTTATTTATTTTTACTTTGCTCTTTTAGATTTTCATTTGATTTGCGTCTGTTGTCCAATTCCCCATCTGTAAAGACACAGGGTTTTATTATTCTGCAATGTTTTGATAAAAACTCGGTAAAATGCACCCGGCTGAATTTGCTTTCAGATTCTACCAGTATTCTTTGCTACAAAGTTTTTAATAGCGGAAACTGTTCCTGGGACTTTCTGTTGCTAAATAAGACTTTCACAAGGTAGAAATCAATATATTTTATGAAATCTACTGACTGCTTAGTTTTTATGGCAACGGGGGTATGGGATCAACATTTGATTTGATGCCCAATTCACGTTTTTCACTACTTAAATTACACCTTTAGGTTGAAGAGTTTTCCGCGACATTACGCAAGCGCATTAGCTGACGCCGCATTTGAGGTGAGGCTTTAAACTCAGATACTTCTTGGGCTTTAACGGACGCTTGGAGCGTTTCTAGAAAGTCATCAGATCCTTCGGTTAAAGCATCAAGTAGCACCTGTAAGAGTTGCTCGCGATCGCTCAATAGACTCTTTTCCTCAATCAACCGGAATTTGAGATGTATTTCACACTCATAAACACCTACTTCGAGATTATTTATCTGGCATGGTAATGCTTTGGAGTTCATAACTATTGAGATTCCTTTACTTGGTTGTCATGAGGGTAAGGAGATAGATGTCCAGCAAAATTCTTTATATCTCTTTTGAATCCAAAGTGCTTGAATTAAGAATTTTTCTTCATCAATCACCTTTGTATTCCATTTCACTCTCCAGTGGTGTATTTTCAAGCTAGATTTTCAGTGTCTAGATTTTAAGGTTTCTGTGCCAGATGTAGCTTATGGTAAGCCATAACTATTATTCAGTTTTTAAGATTCTACACAATAAAGTTTCTGTAAGAAGTTGTTCAACCTTTTTAAAGGTTTTTACATCAACTTTATGTGAACGTCAATAACAGTTTGACTTGTTACTCAAATTTTAGTGTTTATACGTAAGTAAAACCGCTGATATTTTGGGAGTTTACTACAGCCAGCGGTCGATGTAGCGCTATTGCGTGAAATTACTTGATGTACGTTTTTTGCAATAGAAAATTCCGGAGAAATTGCTCGGCATAATTATTAATGTCAAAACTTTTGTTCTCCATAAAAAAAGTACACAGATCGAATTATTCCTGCTGAGTACCTTGTTTTACTGCCATTTGGGATTGTTTGAGTCTAAAAATCTTAGCAGTAAGTCAGATTTAGAGACTAAATGAAAATATTCTACCAATTAATTTTTACAGAAAAATAATTCAACTACTGTCAGTACTAGCAGTTAAATATATCTTCAACTCATAACAGTAGTAGCAAACTCATCAGGAAAGATGATATTTTTACTTATGACCATTCAATCTACCCTTTGAAAACAGCATTCAAAGCTTTTAAATTGAGAGCATTCAAGGTCGGATATAACGTCTACAATAATTTCAGTGTAATTCACGCAAATCTTACACCTTTTTATGGATAACCCGATGCTGCTCAAGTCCACAACCCGGCATATCCGCATTTTTGCAGGTGAAATTGACCGGGATGGCGATCTAGTTCCTAGTCAACAAGTCTTAACCTTAGATGTTGACCCAGATAACGAATTTAATTGGAATGAAGATGCACTGCAAAAAATTTATCGAAAATTTGATGAACTAGTAGAAGCATCTAGTGGCGCAGACCTCACAGACTATAACTTGCGCCGTGTAGGGTCAGATTTAGAGCATTATCTGCGATCGCTTCTGCAACTCGGCGAAGTCAGCTACAATCTTTCTGCCCGTGTTACTAATTACAGCATGGGAATTCCTCAAGTTGCCATTGACGACAAGCAATAAGCCAATGAGTTGGTAGCGGGCTGCCTAAACCTTTCTGTACAAAGAGTGCTGAGTTCCAAGTTTTGAGTGCTGAGTGGGGCAGAGGGGAGAATAACTCTTAACTCAGCACTCAGCACTCAGCACTATTGAATGCATTGATCGGGTACTTTTGCCAAAATTAATATTTGCTATTCTTAATTCTTAAATTAAAGTTAATTCTTGCTATCCTACTTATAAACTAAATAAATACCAACATTATCTGCCTGTTGATGATGGGGTAATTTACCAAAAGCAAATCGTGCAGTTATGCTTGGGTTATGCTGTGGTGACAGGGTTGGAGTTAGTTGCTTTGGCGATGGAGAGTCACAGGGCAACAGAAGCTATGATTAGGCTGTAGGGTTGAGTTAGGAGCGTATTTTTTGGATAAGTTTTGTATTAGCACCTGCTGATATCCGCCAGCTAAAATCATCATCTAAAGTCTGGGTATGTCAAGTTTAAGAAAGATGAGCGGTCTAGATTGTCCCTACTAATGCTATTAAAGAAATTGCCAATCGCTGATCGGTGCGAAAACTATGGAAAATGACGCGGCAACGCTCTACTGTCCAAACGAAAATTGTCAGGCTGCCAACCCCCTGACTCACAAGTTTTGCCAGCGATGTTCTACGCCCCTACCTAAAAATTATCTCTGGGCTGTGGTAGATAGCCCAAGCGTGGGTAGCCCTGGAGAAATATTAGCCGATCGCTATTTAATCCTTGATAAATTTGTTCTTTTAGATACGAAGCCTGGTTTATTAGCGTTAACGCCTGAGTTAGATAATTTGCAGCCTCTAAAAGCTTACCTGAGACTGATTCCCTACCGTTTGCACGTACCGCAGGTATATGGAGTGCTTTTTGTTGCTGACGGGTCTTCCCACCGAGAAATATTACTCTTAGAAAAACCGCCACTATTAGTAGATGACACTATCCAACAAGTTCATCTGGGCAGCGAGTTAACCACCGCTTGGCGTGATGCAACATCAATGCGCCAACTGAATTGGTTGTGGCAAATAGCTCATCTGTGGCAACCTCTAGTAAGTGAAGGTGTCGCTTCTAGCTTACTTGACTCTTATGTATTACGGGTAGAAGGATCGTTAGTCCGGTTGTTGGAATTGCGTTTTGACAGCGCTACATCACCAGAATTGCCGCAATTAGGTGAATTTTGGCAGCAGTTGGTTAGCACAGCCAAACCAGTGATCGCGGAATTTGTCGATCGCGTTAGTCTGGCCTTAATTCAGGGAGAGATTAATTCCACCGATCAATTAATCGGAGTTTTAGATCGGGGACTGGCTGGGTTAGGGCGATCGCAAACACCCACGATCCAAATTATCACCAAAACCGACACCGGGCCCAGTCGTCAACGTAACGAAGATGCCTGTAGCCCTCCCAGTGGAACTCTAGTGAGCAAACCACCCCAGCCAACAGCCTTAGCAATTGTCTGTGATGGCATCGGCGGACACGAAGGCGGCAATGTCGCCTCAAATTTAGCCATTGAAACCATCCAGCAGCAGGTACAGCAACTAACAAAGGTTCCCTACGACCACATAGACCCTTCAATGTTGCTGAATGACCTAGATAAGGCAGTGGCAATGGCCAATGACAAAATCAGTCAGCGCAATGACGGTGAAAATCGCCAAGGGCGTCAACGTATGGGCACAACTTTAGTCATGGCATTGCCTGTTGCTCATGAAATGTATATTACCCACGTCGGCGATAGTCGTGCTTACTGGATTACACGCCACGGCTGTTATCAAGTTACCCTTGATGATGATGTCGCCTCCCGTGAAGTGCGACTAGGTTATGCCATTTACCGCGAGGCAGTACAACAGAGTGCCGCTGGATCTCTGGTTCAAGCTTTGGGGATGGGTTCTAGCACTTCATTGCATCCCACATCGGGACGGTTTATGCTCGATGAAGATGCCGTTTTTTTGCTCACATCCGATGGTTTGAGTGACTTCGATCGGGTAGAGGAGTACTGGGAAACAGAAATTTTGCCGATTTTAGCTGGGGAAGCAAATATAGCAACTGTTGCCGATAGATTAGTCGAAATTGCTAACACGAAAAATGGACACGATAATGTCACCGTCGCTTTAGTTCACTATCAAGTCCAATATTGGGAACCAGAAATCACCATCCAAGCAGTGATTCCCCAGAGCTATTCTGCCAAAACTGTTGATTTAGCATCCAAGGCGACAGATGCAACAGTTTTAGGCAGCCCAAACCACAAAACTCAGGTGATTCCAGACACTGAACAGGCTAAAACTCGTCAATTCCCCCTACAGTGGATAGTTCCATTAATATTTGTGGTCGCAGCAGGTTTTTTAGGATTGTTCGTCAAGCAACTGCGAGGAACCTCTCCAATTTTTTCCAATCCCTTACAAACTCAAAACCCTGGCATTGAAACGACACCCCCACCGCCGCGATCGCTAGCTAATCTTTCTTCTGGTTGGATAATTAAAACCAATAATGACATATCCTTGGGAAACAACCAATCACTCCCCCGTGGGACTTTTTTAGAAGTTATTGAGAAAAAATCAAATCCAAATCCTGCTTCTGGCAGTTTTTTGGTGTCTATGCGAGTCTGTGCCAATAAAAGTACCCAAACTCCAGCTAATCCTAATAACCCAGCTGTAACTACCTCAGTTCCCCCAAATTCAAAACCTTTGCCAGCAACAGTATTGCTAAACTCCTCCCAAGTCAACCGTTTTGGCGTTGTTTTACAATCAGACGCACCAAATCCATGTAAAACTGTGACGCAACCGCCAGTTACCGAACCATCTAACACCAGTCCAACTTAATCAAATACTCGATAAACTGGTAAAAACCTGGAATAATAACAGGTAACAATCAGAGTAAAAAACTTACAAGGTCAAAAAAATAGAAAATTTTCACCTTTGAGAATTGTTATCAAAACAGAATTCAGGAGTCAGGAGTCAAAATTCAGAATGAATTATGTACTACTGATAGATGAATAACCGAGTTCAAAACCCCTACCATCTCTCTAATTTGGTGCAACACAATTAATGTCGGGTTTAAATCCCCTACTCATTTATTCTGAATCTGGATTCTGGCGTATCTGTTTTCTTCTTCTCTTGAAATTATTTGTTTTAGCTTTTAGTTTAATGAATCCATGCCATCCCTGAATTTGGCGATCGCCCGTCTCGTAAATACTGGCACTGACAACTTCGCCATTTGGGTGGTCAAGGCTCCCTATCCCAGTGGCTACGTTTTACGTGACTGTGTATGGCCTGTTGAACTTACCCAAGTCTGGCAAGAATGGCAGCAGATGTTTGCTGGTCATGGTCGCCTAGATATTTCCCCTAACTCAACATCTCAAAAGTCCAACCCATTTCCCATAGATTGGATTTCACCTCCTTCAGGTCAACCTACTGGCCCTTACAGCAGTCGTCTGATGCAATACTTGGGAATGAATTTATGGCGCTGGGTATTCGACGGGCAAATTCTTGGTAGTCTAGAACGCAGTCGCGGTATTGCTATGGGTCAGCATACACGTTTGCGCTTTCGACTAGAAATTCGCGACCCGGATCTGATCGCTTTCCCTTGGGAAATTATGCAGCGTGAGCCTGGTCAATCGGCGATGTCTCTCTCCCAAGATTTGCTATTTAGTCGCACCAGCACAGAAGTTGACGCTTTGCCGTATTTGCGAACTGACCAAGCTTTAAGTATTCTGCTGGTTTTAGGCCATGATGACAAGCTGCAACTAGAACAAGAAGCCGCTATCTTACAACAAGCTCTTGCAGATACGCCTGCTAACTCCCAAAGATATGCACCTTGTGTAGTGAATCAACTCATTCAACCAACTCCACAACAGTTGATTGATGAATTAGAAACCAATGAATACAATGTTTTCTTTTACGCTGGACATGGTTTGCCAGACCCAGATGGAGGGTTACTGTTTTTGCGACCAGATATGCCCCTCAATGGCATAGAATTGGCGCAAGTATTGACCCGTACAGGTGTGAAACTAGCGGTTTTTAACGCCTGTTGGGGCGCACAACCAGCTGCGATCGATCGTCAAGCTATCCCTGCCAGCAGTTTAGCAGAAGTATTGATTCGTCACGGTGTGCCTGCGGTTTTGGGGATGCGCGATGAAATCGCTGACCATGAAAGCCACAGTTTTATTCAAGCCTTTACCGAAGCTTTGCGATCGCACAAGCCAATTGATGAAGCCGTAGCACAGGCTAGGCAAGAGTTGTTAACACTGTATAAATTTAATCAACCTGCTTGGACTTTGCCTGTTCTCTACCTGCATCCAGATTTTAATGGCGAACTTATTAAGAATCTGGATGAAGGTATCACGGAACTACCAGATACAGCCATTCCTGATGTCGGTTCCTCGCTTCCGATTGCAAGTTTACGATCGCTTACTCCAAAAGGTAAAACTTGGTTACTGCGTTATGGAGTTACCCGCATCGGCCGCACGAAAGATAATGATATTGTCATCCCCGAACCATCTGTATCCAAACGCCACGCCGAAATCTTCTGCCGCAACACTCTTACAGATGCTACACTAATGCGAACTTATTACTTGCAAGATTTTTCCACCTATGGGACAACCTGGTTTTTAGGCCCTAATGGCTGGCAACAAATCCTCCGAGAGGAAGTCCCTTTGAAATCGGGGATGCAGTTAAAGTTTGGAAGTGCTAGAGGTGAAACCTGGGAGTTTGTGATTGAAGACTCCTAGCAGAGCTATTGCATAAATGAATTTGAGCCTTTAGGATTAACTTTTAAAATCTGTTTTTTTTGGAGAAAAAATCAACAGTTTTTGCGGAAATCTCCTCTTAGAACTTGTAGCTGTCAATACCACCAAATAATCATGAGGGAAGAAAATATGGCTCACAAAATTAACGGCTCAGACACTTTCTCATCTTTGCCATCTCAAGTAGATTTAGAGTTATTGGAAGCGTTACTAGAACCAGAGGATGCTAACTATCCCTGGAATCCAAGTGATGAGGAATCAGAAGCTTATTTTCAAGAACTAGAACAACAGTTCGGAATGGAAGATTTGCAGGGTGTTGAACTAATGAGGCGATCGCAAGATTTTTACGGACATCTAGATACACTTTGGTCTAGTATTACTCCTACACCCGGACACAATAACCTACAACAGGCAGTAGTGCTTAACCTTCAAGAAACATTACGTACAAATTTTTCTGCCTGTGTCCCCCAAATATTGCTCAACACCATCGCCACCAAAGCTGCTGAGATATTTGCTGCTCGCCAATTAATCAGCGAACAACTGGTTGAGTGCGTTCAGACAGTACTACCAGCTTGGGGAACAGAGGATCTGATCGTTTTGGCTCGTCCTTTTGCTTACGCTATGCGAAGTAGCGAATCGCAAAATGTAACATCCGCACTCAGTAATCTTCACAACAGCGAATGGACAGCTTTATCAGAAGTAGATAAAGCAAAAGTTAGTTTAGCGATCGCTTCTTATGCTTTTACTGAACTTAACAAATCTCAGCCGGAACTATGAATGAAGAAGAGGGAATGGGGAGTAGGGGATAGGAAAAGCTTTCATTATGCAATTGTGTTCGTGTAACCCGCTCTTTGCTGTTTACTCTATTTTGAAGTGTCTTTTGCAAAGATGTTGGTTGGCGTTATGCAAAGGAAGAGTTGAAAATCAAGACTTTTTGCAATAAGTTTTATGATTTTTTATTTTTGTTAAGTATATTTACTCCACGATAAGTTAACAGTACGCTAATTTTCAAATTAGGACATCTATCCCAAGAGGTAAATACTCAAGCATTGCTTTTTCTCCCCTGCTCCCTGCTCCCTGCTCCCCTGCTTCTTCTATTTTGGGCCAAGAAATCGGGTAGCAAAATTTTGCGATCGCGTTGGTGACAGCGCCCGTGCCTTGAGAATTGCTGCCATCAAAAAGGCGTAAGATAACACTCCAACAACTACCAACAGCAAGGCATTGATTGACCCTGTAGCATTCCAGAGAGCGTGGAGTGCAGAAGCACTCAAATAACCAATAGACAGAATTTGCCAACTTCTACTAGGTTTGAGGACAGCCAACCCGATAAAATAACCCAAGTAGCCACTATAAGCCATGTGTCCAGCTACAGAGCCTAAAATTCGCGGAATTAGCAGTTGTAAACCTGCAAGTTGACCAGCAGCCCCTATACCCACCTGTTGCGTGACATTTTGAGTGATATCCGGCACATACTGACCGAGAGTTTCCAAGAGAGTGAAGCCTACAGCAGAAGCCGTACCCAGGAGGATACCATCTAGAGGTTCCCAGATGCCGATGCGTTCTCGCCAAGGTGAAGACAACATTCTGCCGATGGCAAAAGCCCCTAGTACAGGTAATGCCTTGAGTAATTCCTCCATCAATCCAGCGCCAAAAAACATCCGCACCAGTAACTCTGTGAAGGTGATAGATTCTTGGGGTGTGGGCAAGCTTCCAGGCAGAATGCCGCGAAATACGAAAATAAATAGATCCAACAGGGGACTGAGCAAAATCAGGATTGTACCCAATGACGTAGCCATTAGCACCCACCAGGGCTTCTGTTTTCCGCAAAGTTGGTAAACAAAATAGTAGGCAGCGAAGGCGATGTAACTTGCGACGATCACTTGATTAGCTTGGGGGCGACCGACTGTAGCGAACATCAGCACCACAAAAATTACGGTCAGTATTCCCGGTACGAGGTAAGCTTTACTAGTTAAATCTTTACCAGTGGAAATAATTGGAAAAAGCTGGGTGAAGCTAACAGAATCTGGCTGCTTTAATTGCGTGTGGTTGTGGTAGTCCGTCGCTGAAGGCAGTGGTGTAACTTGGTTCACCGTCGTTGCCAGAGTCAGTGAGGTATACTCGTATTCAAAAATGTATTGCGGCCCATCAGTACCTAGAGAAATGCGATCGCCTGGGTGCAATTCCTGACATTCATATAAGCGTTGTCCATTCAAATAAGTGCCATTAGCACTATTCAAGTCACAAAGCACCCAGCTAAATTTGCTATCTGGGGATAGAGACAGGGGACGAACCACTGCATGACGACGAGATACCATTCGGTACATCATGGCATCCAAGACAACTTGGCAGCTGGGGTCGCGTCCAATTACCATCTCTTTACTGGGGGGCAGCGAGTAGCGAGATTCTGCTCCCAAAGCTGCCCCATTACCAGACACTAGCCGCAGAAATGCATTATGTCTTGCGTTTTTGCCTGTCATCGATAAGAAGTGGGTTTCTAAACTAATTCTTCACATAATTTGGCAGCAGGACTAACCTTAGCCACATTAGCAGCAGCATTGCTAAATCCACTATAGCTTCACTTACTGCTAAGAAATTTAAAATTATTGGTGCAAAATTTCAAATTGTTTCATCTCATGTAAAGAAGTATTCCATCTGCTGAGAGTTTGCCCTAAAACTGGCTTGTTCGGCAGCTCAATCAGATTGTCTCGATGCTGTACTTTTGACATCGTAGCGGCAAATTAAACCCACTGCAATTTATTAAAAAATAGTATTTTTTACTGCATTTAGTTCCATTTCAAAAATATATAATTTTTAGTCGTCTGTTGTCAGTTGTTTTTGCCAAAGCTCTTTTGGAGTAAGGAGTAGGGGAAGAAACTGTTATGAAGTGAACCAAAAGATTTCTAGTATCTTGTCTCAAACAACTGTAGTCAATTCTGGGTGTTCAATCTTAGTTCCCAGTACTGTGAGGAATTCTGCTAGCCAATGTGGGTGAGCAGGCCAAGCCGGTGCTGTCACTAAGTTACCATCAACTATTGCCCGATCGACAGGGATATCAACATAGATTCCTCCAGCACTCTTGATATCTGGGCTACAAGCAGGGTAGCCAGTACATCTCTTGCCTTGCAATACATCAGCAGCTGCTAATAACTGCAAGCCGTGGCAAATGGCAGCAATTGGTTTATTGGCTTGGGCAAAGTGACGGGTGATTTCTAGCACCTGCTGATTGAGGCGGAGATATTCTGGTGCCCTTCCTCCAGGAATGACTAAGGCATCGTAGGTTGTGGCTTCTACTTCTGCAAACGTTGCATTTAAAGTAAAATTGTGTCCGGGTTTTTCGCTGTAAGTCTGGTCTCCTTCAAAGTCATGAACTGCTGTCCGCACCCGATCGCCAGCTTTTTTGTCGGGGCAAACTGCATGGACAGTGTGTCCCACTACTTGCAAGGTCTGGAAAGGAACCATCACTTCATAGTCTTCTACATAGTCGCCAACAAGCATCAAAAGTTTCTTTGCAGCCATATATTTGTTACCCTCACCTAATTAGTCATCAATAGTTTTTTATAAAGTAAATATTAATTTAGAGTCAACTTTTTTCGGCGTTAGTTTATGTACAAGTTTTTGATCCATAACATCAATCACTGTGCTGTCATGTATCATTTCAGAGTGATTATTTAACAAAAATTAATACATCTTCTAGGAACACAACGATAATTCAACGATCGCGATCGAATGGTAAATTAAAGCAGATTAAATTCTGCGATCGCTCTCGGAAAATTTTTGTTTTCATGTCCTGGATGGCTGAGTTTAATCAAAGCAAAACGCTGTAAGGGTGTTAAAGCTGCCCAATTTTGCGGTGTCAGGGTTACACCTATTTCTTGAGCTTTTTCCTGAAGGCTAGCTGGTACAGTGGCATCTAGCCATGCAGGGTGAGGCTCAATGGGCAATTTTTTAGCTGGTACACCTGTACGTTGTATGATTAATTGCTCGATATACTCGCGGTAAGACTGAATTTCTGTTTCTGTAGTGCAAGGTAATTCCACTAAAGCTTGACGCTCATCTGTCGTCATTTGATTCCAATCAGGCAATTTTAGCTTGATGCCACAAGTATCTAATTTACAACGCACCTGCATGGGGATGCAACGCAGAGAATCAACAAAGTCTGCTTCAAATTGAAAGAAATCTGTCACGTCGCTTCGCTCCGAATCAAAATTCACGCATTCAAAATTAATAATTTATATTGTTGCTTAACAAACCCAAAATTGCTGTACCTTTAAAAGTGGTCTGTATTCCATGCAATTGAGAACTGCTATAGTTTATTAGGCATTTTATTTAGCTTGCATCTTTAGAATTACTAAGACGAATTATTAAATAACTAATTGATAAAGCAAGAATAGCTATACCTAAGCCAATTATATCAATTCCTGGAACTTTTTCTAAGTCAAGAATAATAATTTTTCTGGCAACAGCTATTAAAGAAGTGACAATAACTAATTCAACCTGAAAAACATGTCGTCGGAGATAGGCAGTAATATTTTCTAAGATTTCTAAAGCAATTAAAATATTTAAAAATAAACCGAAAATTTTATACAAGGTTGAGTTAAATTTACCATAAGGAACTGTAAATAACTCTTTAAAAATAAAAATTCCTAAATCTCCGATAGTTACCAAAATTACGATCACCATAAAAATAGATAGAACTTTAGAAACTAGCACTTCTATGTTTTCAATGACGTGCATAAAGTTCCGATCGCTGGTAGCTCCTAGCATTCGTTTCATTAGCTTTTTCATCTGCTGCACCCAATTCTCAAATAAAAGAAAATCCCATAGATAAATCTAAAGGATTGGAAATAATTGACAATTTTTTGTAAATATCTCTGCTTTTTTATTCTTTATCCATAGCGAAAATAAACTTTAGTAAAATCCCTTGTTACTAAAAATTTATCTCTTTAAATATAGTAATTGGTAACAGTCAAAATTAGAGAGTTAGAAAAAATGATAATAACTATTGACTATTGATTATTGACGAAATTACCTGTTGCTGGTTATAAATTACCACTTCCGGGCTACACTTTGCAGCTGACTATAGGACTCATATTTTGCGTGAAAAAAACTCAGTACACCTTTATTCCTTCTTCCCAGTCCCCAGTCCCTAGTCCCTAGTCCCCGGCCTTTACGAGTAATTCTGCGAATCAAATCGGATTGCTATATTGTGAGGACTGGAGTTGATAATCTTTGATGGGAACTTCCAGCGAAATTGGTATCAGCTGCACAGCACAGGCTTTTAATTCTGGTTGCAGCGAATCGGGGCAAGATTCTGGATGGGTGAGGGCGTTGGCTTCGGCATTATCTGCCCACAGCGAACCCCAGTGCATAGGGACAAAAACTGTACCAGGTGCGATCGCTTTTGTGACTTTAGCAGGAAACTTCGCTTTACCACGACGCGATCGCACTTCTATATACATACTATCGGCAATACCTAACTGAGCAGCATCACGGGGATGAATTTCGATAAACGGTTCGGGATGCATTTTGCAAATTTTTTCAATTCGACCGGTGCGTGTCTGCGTATGCCAATGTCCGTAAAGTCGTCCATTCGTTAGCACAAACGGATAATTTGGGTCTGGCGGTTCTGCCAATCCCTTGGAGTAATATGCCCCAAATCGAGCGCGTCCATCAGGGGTGTGGAAGCGCAAGTTAGTGTATAAACGCTTTTGACGGGTTTCTCCCCCTGCTTCCCCTGCTCCTCTGCTTCCCCTGCTCTCTTCAGAGTAAGGCCATTGCGTCGGGCCTTCTACTTGTAATTGCGCGTGACTGATACCCGTCATATCGCAGGGGCGATTTTTAGTTAGTTTGACAAACTCAGCGTAAACTTCCGCAGAGTTAGCAAAGGCAAACTCTTTCTCAAAACCTAATCTACGTCCAACTTCGGCAAAAATTTCCCAATCGGCTTTCGCTTCTCTTGGTGGTTGGCGAAATGCTTGACATAAAGTTACCATCCGTTCGGAGTTTGTCATCACGCCAGTTTTTTCACCCCACTGGGCTGCTGGTAGTAGAACGTGAGCGTAGGCAGAAGTTTCTGTGGGATAATATGCGTCTTGGTAAATAGTGAAAGGCGATCGCAACAATGCCTTTTTAGTCCGCTCTAAATCTGGCATACTCACAGCCGGATTAGTAGCTGCAATCCACAGTAACCCTACAGCATCATTTTCTAACCCAGTAATCATGTCCCAAGCAGTCAAACCGGGATTGGGCGAAATTTGTCCTGGCTTGAGTCCCCAAAACTCCTCAACTTCTGCGCGGTGCTGGGGATTTTTCACCGCCCGATAACCCGGTAATAAATGCGCCAAACCTCCGGCTTCCCGTCCTCCCATCGCGTTCGGTTGACCTGTGAGGGAAAAAGGGCCAGCCCCAGGTTTGCCAATCTGTCCAGTCATCAGGTGCAGGTTAATAATCGTTCTAACCTTAGCTGTCCCTTCTGAAGATTGATTTACACCCATTGACCACAAAGACAGTACTCGCTCAGATTTACCCCAGTAACGTGCTGCTGTTTCTAAATCTTCAATACTGATTCCACATTGGCGAGCTACCACTTCTGGCGGATAGTGGCGAATAACCTCAGCATAAGCGGGAAAGTTGCTGGTGCAGTCCTCCATGAACATCGTATCAATGTAGTTCCAGCGCATCAACAAATGGGCGATGCCGTTCAACAAGTCGATATCTGTACCGGGACGAATGGCTAAATGCAAATCAGCGGCTTCTGCGGTTGGTGTGCGACGGGGATCGACCACAATCATTTTGACTTTGCGGTTCTTTTTGTGATACTTTTCCAGTCGATTGAAAACGATGGGGTGACATTCGGCTGTATTAGTACCAATTAGAAATGCACAGTCGGTTAACTCCAAGTCATCGTAACAGCAGGGCGGGCCATCTGCGCCAAAGCTTTGAATGTACCCAGCCACAGCACTAGACATACATAAACGAGAGTTGGCATCAAAATTATTAGTACCCAGACAGCCTTTCATAAGTTTCTGGGCTATGTAATAATCCTCAGTTTGAAACTGACCGGAACCATACATACATAAGGCTTCTGGCCCTTGGGTGAAACGCACGGTTTGAATGCGTTTGGCGATCAGATCGAAAGCTTCATCCCAACTAACGCGGCGAAACTCTCGATCTAAGGAGTCTCGCACCATTGGGTAATGTAATCTATTTTTATCTAAAGATTCTGCGATCGTTGCACCTTTGACACAAACCATTCCTTGACTAGATGGATGGGCCTTGTTACCCCGCACTCGCCAAGTCGGATTTCCTTGACTATCTCGATTAGTTGCTTTGCCAAGTTGAGCTGGGGGTGAAACTTCTAAACCGCAGCCAACGCCACAGTAGGGACAGAGAGTTTTGGTAAATTCACTCATGGCTGTTGTACCATTTTATTATTTTGATTGTGCAACCTCAGATGTAGCGCCAGGTTGAGAATGCAAGAGAGTTTGTAGTAAGCACTTTAGTGCTTAAGACTTTTTGGCATTGTGGGGATAAGGGGTGGGATGAAGAAGAGGGGGAAGGGGTAAAGAAATGGAATTTTTCCTTTCATCTTGTTCTCAGCCTAGAGGCTGGGAATATATCTAAAGTGGGCTTCTGCCTCTTATCAAGCTACTGGAGGCGGAGCCTCCCAGAATGGGTTCCCAGCCTAGAGGCTGGGAACCAGTTATGTATCTTTTCTTAGTGCCATTCGACTAAAGTCTTTAGTACGAACTATGAGAATTTATTTGCTTGATTGCCTACTTTCTATTTTCAAGACAGGTCTATTTTCAATACTTGTCAGGTTTTGGGGAAAGGGGAAAGAAAAAACCTTTAACCTTTACCCTTTAACCTTTTCCCCAAACCCAATGCCAAGTTAAAAATGCACAAAGCGAGCAGTATTGGGTCTATTCTTCAGTTAATAAAATAGGGTTTTTCGTTGCGGTTTCTGGTAATTCACCTTCAAATGCAGCGGCAAAGGAACCTTTTGGTTCTTTGAGGAAGAAGGCACACATAAAAGCACAGACTAGTGCAGCTAAACCCATTGTCGAAAATAGTGTGGGAGCGTCGGTTAAGCTGAAAATTGTCAGGTAAACTACGCCGCCAAAATTACCGTAAGCTCCCACATTACCGGCAATTTGTCCAGTGGCTTCTTTTTTAATTAGGGGAACGATGCTGTAGGTTGCACCGCAACCAGCTTGGGCAAAGTAAGCGGCAATCATTGTCACTGCGATCGCTAGCGGAATTGGCCAGCTACTATTAATAAAATGTGCCATCAAATAACTAACACCAATGCCAGCGCTGATAATTGTCATTGTCCACTTACGGGAGCTAAATTTATCAGAAATTAAGCCACCACTAGGACGAGAAAACAAATTTAAGAATGGATAGGTAGCGGCAATCATCCCAGCGACAACATGTTCTAAAGCAAAGGTTTTTTCAAAGAATGCTGGGAGCATAGAAACAACTGCCAGTTCGCTACCAAAGTTAGTTACATAAGTGAATTCGAGTAAGGCTACTTGACCAAATTGAAAGCGTTCGGATGGAGCGTAAGTTTTCTTGCCAATTAAAAGTTCTCGGTTTACTTGCCAAGCTTTGTAACTTTGGTAAGCAAATAATCCTGCTAATAGTAACCAAACCAAATACATTTGGCTTAAAGTTAGGAAGTGAATGTTCTTTTGTTCCAAACGCCAAGCCAATAAACCCAAGGCGAAAATTAAACCAAAATTCGAGACAATCATCGCCCAAAAGCTTTTAACACTGGTTACTTCTAGAGAACCATTTTTCTTAGGTTTTTTGTAGACTTTACCTGGGGGCGTATCTTGGACGCTGTTGTAATAAATTACGCCGTAGATAGCTGCAATAATCCCTGTAAATGCGATCGCAAATCGCCAGTTAGAAGCACCACCAGCGAAAAAGCTCGTGGAAACTGCAAGTATCGGTAAGGCAAACTCTGCACCAAAAGCCCCAAAGTTACCCCAACCGCCATAAATACCTTGAGCAATTCCCATCTCCTTCGGCTGGAACCATTCGGACACCATACGGATACCCACAACGAATCCAGATCCGACAATTCCCATCAGCAAACGGCTGATGACTAGTTGATTAAAGTCTTGCGCTAGCGCCGTCGCTAAACAAGGAACAACCGCAAACATTAGCAGCATTGAGTAGGTGATTCTGGGGCCAAAACGATCCAGAAGCATCCCAATAATTAGTCGTGCGGGAATTGTGAGGGCAAGGTTACAAATGCCTAAAGTTTTGATTTGTTCTGGTGCTAAATGTAGTTCTCTGCCAATGGTTGTAGCGAAGGGGGCAAAGTTAAACCAACAAACAAAGGTGAGGAAGAAAGCAAACCAAGTCTGATGTAAGATGCGGTAGCGATCGCTAAATGAAAATAAGTTTTTAAGCATTCCAATCTTTCTAATTGAATAAAATACGGTGAAGAGGTAGCCGAAGTTGAGCCTTTAATACCAATTTAATGTGAAGTTGCACATATCTTGATCCCCCTAAATCCCCCTTGAAAAGGGGGACTTTGATAGATGTTTTTCCGGTTCCCCCCTTTTTAAGGGGGGTTAGGGGGGATCGAATTCTATGCAGCTTTATAAAAAATTGGTATAA
>NZ_JAVRBQ020000177.1:0-10273 GCF_034531215.2 Nostoc sp. ChiSLP03a | reverse complement strand
ATTATGAGGATTACAAAACGAAAATCTGATGTGCTTCTTTCCAATGACTTCCTATCATATCTGGTTGTCGCTTATGCACTCGTCACTGACGAATTAGCAAAACATACAGGACAATCGGCTATTGTTCACCGAATGAAATATATCGACGCTGGTCAAAAAAAGTTTCATAGCTTTTCTGATGAGGAATTGCACCAGTTCCTCAAAAATAACTACCCAACATAATTTAACAACAGCATTTACCTATGACTTATCGACAACAGCTTTTTGATTGGATCGTTGTCAAACAAGTAACGCCTTGCAACTGGGTTATCTTGTCACAATTTAGAAAACGCAGCGATGCTGATAGCTACCATCAAATGATGAAAAAATTCTTCCCAAACCCGATTGAAGTGGTTTTCCGTGACCGACTTACAGAGTTTGGGTTGTAGTCCTAATTCACATTGCGATCGCAGTCTGGTTGGAGTGCGATCGCAATTGAAAATCCAATTCAAACACTTCAAACTTGGGACTTGTCAAAAATATCACATTTTGAGCAAATCAAAAATGTATGAGACCTTAAACATTAATGATTTTCGTCACATTTTATACATCATCAGGGATAACCATAAAAAGCATGACTCCTTAACTCACAAGCAAGTACGGGTGTATCTGGATTGTATGGAGCAATTGTGGGAAAAACTTGATATTCCTGATTCTTACTGGCTACCAAGTATTAAGTTTCATTTTTCGGCAATGTCTTGTCGCATTTCTCACGAAAAACGAGCTTTCCTTGCTAGCGAATTACTTAAATTGCTTGTGTTGCTAAAACAGGACAACAAATCAAATACCAGCGGCGTGTCTGCCGATCATTTTTGATTTTTTTAGGCGAACGCCTCCCTACCAAAGAATGCGATCGCCATAGATTAATACCAAAATTAGTTTACCAAAATGCACACCATAGTTAACACCCCATCCGTGTTTAGTTGCAAATTACCCGCAGCTGGTTGGATTAACCTAGCTCAAATACGTCAAATTCAGTTTGAAGACTTGCCTAGCCGTGTTGCAGCTGTGACATGGCACAACGGCGACAAGCAAATATTCTTTGGTGAGGATGCTGTTGCTTTAATCCAAAGTTGGCAAGATGCAGCAACAGTTGTAGACCAACGCTGCAATTGTAATTCTCGGCTCAAAAATCGGAGGTAAATATGAGTCAAGCCGCTATTACTCGCGGTAAAGAAATTATCAAGAATGCCATCCGCGAAACTCTACGGGGAGAAGTTGCTAGAATTCCCGTTGCTGATGAAGCCAATCTGCGCTTATTTGAGCAAGCACTCAGGAGTTTTGATATACAGCGAATGCTTGTACAGAAAAATGTGTCAGTTGAGTTTTACATTCCAGAACTGCCGATTGAACAAGGTAAAAAATGGATGCTGAAATTTATTAATGAAGCTCCAACAGATATCCGTGAAATTGTTTTTCCGTACCGCGTGCGTGACTGTGCTGATGCACAAGCCGCCTTGGAATCGCCAGAAGTCCAAGCAGCATTAAGCGCCCGAAACATCACAGCATCAATCCAGAAAATTGATGATGGTAACGATCCAAAAATTGTTATCGCCACTTATGACCAAGTAATGAACGGAGAATTGGACGTATTTTTAGAGAATTTGAAACGCAATGAATAATAATATTCCCCAACCCGATCCAACCTGGGATTACTACATTGAATGGCACAAGTTAATTAGGGCTAAAGCTCAGTTAGATAAATTAATTGAGTTTATCTCAAAGGTTGAAAATGCCACAGAAGAAACTCAAGAAATATTGATAAAGGACTTACAGTCACTTACCGACACTCTCGAAAGCATATAACCGCCTGATGATGGCTACCTGACACAGTAGCCGAAACGGTGGCATCGCTGCCACCGTCGCGGATTGTGTCCAAAGCATCCGCAAGTTAATTAGAGAAAGTGCAGCGTTCATGATGAATTGCGCCCCTCAATTGTGGCGTTCCGATGTTCATGCGCGGCCTTTCTTAAGTTAACTCCCCGAATGCGTTTACTCCTGAATCGCGCCCCTTATATGTGGGGCGTTAGGGTGATTCGTGCGCTCTCTAGTTCGGGTCAATCAAAGGACTGGCATCCTTGAAAACCACCACTCCTGAATCGCAGAACCATGACAATAGAATCAACTATTTTGGGAATTGATGTTAGTAAATCAAGCGTAACTTGCCATATTTTAACACAATATCCCAAGGGCGGATTACAAGCATATTGGAATAAAACAAGAAATAAAGCATCTACTTTATATCCGGCTTTTTACTCCAATCCTGATGTTAAGAAGAAGCAAAAATCAGCGTTTGACTTTGCTGATTACCTAGCTCTAATCAAGCCAGACTACGCCATTCTTGAACCAACAGGAAACCACTATTCAAGACTATGGGCATCCATCCTTAAAAAGCTAGAAATTAAAATTCTCTGGGTTGGTCACGTCGAATTGCGGCGTTATCGCGGAGGTAAAAACCTCCCGAACAAAAGCGATCCAGCTGATGCTTTAGCAATGGCTGCTTATGGTCACGATCCAGATCACCGACTGGAGACTGGGGAATTAAACATGAGATACTTTCTCATGCACCGCCCCGAACCCATTGATGAACTCCGCGACCTGTGCCAACAGCTAGAACATCTCAACCGGGTGCAATCGCCAATTGTGAATTATGCCCGTCAACTGTTGGCGTGGCAGTTCCCAGAAGTGGCGCACACTAGGAGCGCATCTACCAAGCCAGGATTGCTACCGCCCCTTTGGGCATGGTTAGCCAAAAGGCTGGAAATTTCGCCCGCCGCCAAAACCCGAATTGAAAATCGTTATAAAATTTCCATTGCCCAAGACTATGAAATTGAGTTTGACCCGATTCTAGAACTACACGCTGGCTGGATGTGCGATATCTCACTTTTTGAGCAGCACTTAGAGGCAAGAATCACTCAAATGCTCTCTGAAGATGAATTTAAGCCTTACATGAGCGTGTTTGACAAATTCGGTTTTGGGTTGCGAGTGCGATCGCGTTTGCTGACTCGAATTTATCCCTTTGAGTCGTTCCTGGGTGTCAATGGCAGGCCAGTCATTGAATACGAAGTCAGGGAAGTGAAGCGAACTGAGCGCGATGCCTACGGCGGCAAGCTACGCAAAAATGGAGAAACCACAGTCCGACGTTTAGCCGGGGATACCAAACGCATTAAACGCAACCGCAGCCGCGACACTTTCAAAATGCGTTTGGGTATGGGTACAGTCCTGGAGCAATCCGGTGATGGACTTGTTGAAAAGGCTAGCGGTTCATCCTTGTGCCGGATCAGCCTGTGGCAGTATGTCCTAACTGGTGTAGAAACCGGCAGACTACCAAGTAATGACCTAACCAAGGAATTGATTGACTACCGCGACTCACTCAAAGCTAACGTCAGCGAACAGGATGAGAAACTGCTAGGTGGTAAGCACATTCAAGGAAAGCTGATGAGTAAAGTAGTTAACCTACTGTTTCAGGAATTAATTAAGGAGTTGAGTTGATATGGAAAAATTATGTATGAAATAATTGAATGTATCCTTCCTATCCGCCCATTTAAAAAAATCTATTTGATTTGGAATTCACAAACAGGAGTGTTCCCCACAAATCGCTTTTATTCTTCTCTTGAGGAGGCACAAATAGCCAAAGGGCACTTGGGCCCTCCAGAAGGGTATTTTAAACCCTGACAGAGGCGGAGGGTAAACACATTTAAGGAAAGCTGATGAGCAAAGTAGTTAACCTACTATTCCAAGAATTGTGTAAAATAAGTACTCAAACCTGATGTTATTAGTCAGTGAATCAGCATTTCAAACCGGGGGGGATGAGTAGGGATACTCATCCCCCCAACTTTTGGAAATTCTCCATTCCTTATTCCCCATTCCCCATTCCCCAAAACTTTTACTTATTACCCTGAACATCAAATGCAGATGTTAGACAGCGAACGCTAATGCGATCGACAGTGTGAGCAAAGTACTAGAGGGTTTGTAGTAAGCAATTTGCTGCTTAGAAACTAAGGACTAAAGTCTTACTACGAGCCTCTACTTATTTTTCAGCCAGAATCGCGTAAATTTCCCGTTTAACTTGCTCTAAAAGCTCGCGCACCCGATTTATCCGCTCCATATTGCCACTACGAGCAACCTGCGCCACCGCACCAGCTAACTCTGTGGCGGCATTCCGCAACTCAATAAACTCTTGGGGCTTACCTGTAACAAAACTTTTGAAGGTATCCCAAGGAGTGTCTGAAGGTTCTTGTTGGGAACGTTCTGCCAATAATTGTTTACCCTCATCCGTAATCGTATAAATCCGCTTGCCCCCTTCCTGTGCGCTCTTGAGATAACCTCCTTCTTCCAACAATTGGAGTGTTGGATACACTGAGCCAGGACTGAGGCGACGGAAACCACCGTAGCGAGTTTCCATCTCTTTAATCAGGTCGTAACCATGACTAGGATGCTCGGATAACAATTCCAGCAGAATGAACTTGATGTCACCCCGACGAGTCCGGTGTTCATCTCCCCAACCACGACCAAACATTTCATTATCAAAGCGTTTGTCATGATGTCTACCATGATGCTTGTGATGATGGTTGCCATGTCCAAACCAAGACCTGACAAGCAATGAATCCTCTTCGCTAATTCCTGCCCATACAGGTGCGCCAAAACGTGACCGAAAATATCTAAACATAAGTAAATCTCAAATCAACTTTCTCTAATATACGATATATCGGAATATATCGCGATATATCGGAATAGAATTTTGATTAAGATTTGTAACGAAAGCAGCTTCGACTAGTTAAGAGCCTGCACTTGTTCAACAAAAGACTCCGCCATTGCAAAAATGCTTAATCTACGGCGTTTAGTCGTAGATTAAGCATTTTTACTTGATTATGAAGTGATAGGTGTAACAAAAAGTTTAGTCCACAGATAAAACCCTGTATTTTTAGATGGTTTGCTTTTTTCGTGTCTTGTCTTTCTAGATAAAATATGTATAAATACGAGATATTTTAGTTAAATATTTTATTAAGATTGGTGCTAATTACAGATGTGAATATAAGAATTTATTGCTATTTCTAATTATTAGAACTAATTTTGTAAATTTATAAAAGACTTTATTTTTTTGTATAGATTGTGAACTTAACTTGGGAATAATAAATGTGAGAAAGTTAAAATTATACATAAATTTATAATTGCTTAACTTTTTCTACTAGCGTTTGCTGCTAAATAATCTAGATTCGTTTTTTAAACCACAGTAGGGAACTAATCGGCTTCAATCGAAGCTGACTAAGTTCTCTCAAAACTTTCATTGACCCCAACAACAGTTTATTTACATTTGCTTGATTCATATATCCTGTTTAGTTAAGAATCACTTTAGATTCAATACTATTTGGATAAGATAACCCCGCCTGGATTTAAGGGAGTGAAGGCAAAAATAGTCTCCCTTTTAAAGAAAGCCAGTGTGTTGCGAACTTTCCTAAATTTATAAGAGCAGGTGTCAGCAAAGCTGGCTACCAGTTTTCTATTGAAGAAAAGCTGATTAAATATTTTTGTTTTGGTTGAGATCACAATGTTAGGAACTGACGGTGGCGAACGTGGTAGTGGCAGATAGGACGAGTGTAAAGTTCTCTCTCGATTATTTGCAGGAATTTTTGAGTATTGCGGTCAAAAAACTGAAATCCCTCGTACTTTAGGCGAGGGATGAGCTTAAATTGCGGCAATGACTTTGCTAATGGCACAATTGAATGGTGTGAGTTCGACTTGACGAGTGCCTTCATGTCCATAAGTCAAACTCACGCTCAGATAACTATCTGGTTTGTAGGGCAATCGTTTTGCCCATTCAACTGCCACAATTCCTGGTATCACTTCAATACCTTCCCAGTAACTTTCTAAATTTAGGGTTGCGACTTCTTGCGGTTCCAAGCGATATAAATCCAGATGGTAAAGAGGAAAACGTCCTTCAGTGTACTCATTAATCAGCGTGAAAGTGGGACTGACAATGGGTTCAGTAATTCCTAAACCTTTACCAATGCCTTGAACTAAAGTAGTTTTACCAGCGCCCAAATCACCTTCTAGTAAAATTACACTGCCAGGTGTGAGGGATTCGCCAAGAGTAATACCTAAGCGCAGCGTCGCTTCTGTATCTGCAAGAAAAATTTTCATAATTGAGGTGTTGGGCATTACTGATTAGTCTAAACAAATGACAAATGACAAATTTTCATCTTCCTTAATTTTGAATTTTGAATTTTGAATTTTGAATTCCCCGAAGGGACTGACCTCTACCGTACCACCGTAATAACACTTGTGCTAGTTTCTGCGGATTGTGACGTACAAAACCTGTTTCATCTTCATACAAAACATTCGCCGGAACAATCCGTCGCCCTAGTTGAGTTACGGCTTCTCGATCGAGGAAAACGGGATGGGAGTTTTGTTGGGCGTAGCGGATAAGTGATTGCTCCGAAGGAGATTTTTTGTGTATTAATACAGCATCGAATAGTCGTCTTTGTCCGCAAGCAGCATCAATTGCTCTGATATGATCGGCAACAGTGTAGCCTTCAGTTTCTCCTGGTTGAGTCATGATATTGCAGATATAAATACGGGGGGCATCTGATTGAGCGATCGCATCGGCAATTTCTGGTACTAATAAATTAGGAATTAGACTTGTATAAAGGCTGCCTGGGCCAATAATAATGTAATCAGCTTCTTTAATTGCCTTAATAGCTGCTGGCACTGCCGGAGGATTAGCCGGAATGCAGCCAATTTTGACAATTTTACCGCCAGCTTTGGGAATATTAGACTCCCCCTCAATCCGACGACCATCGGCTAATTCTGCCCAGAGGCGAACATCACTGAGAGTTGCTGGTAGTACTTGTCCTCGCACCGCTAGAACTTTAGAACTGGCTGCAACTGCTTGTTCTAAATCTCCAGTAATATCGCTCATTGCCGTTAAAAACAAATTGCCAAAACTGTGACCAGTTAACCCATCTCCAGCTCGAAAACGGTATTGAAACAATTCTGTTAATAACTTTTCTTCATCTGCCAGTGCAGCTAAACAATTACGAATATCTCCTGGTGGTAGCACTCCAAATTCTTGACGCAAACGCCCAGAAGATCCACCATCATCGGCGACAGTAACAATTGCAGTAATATTAGCGCTGTAGGTTTTCAGTCCTCTCAACAACGTAGAAAGTCCCGTACCACCACCAATTACCACTATTTTTGGGCCTCGGTACAATCGACGATGGGCCAGCAAGACATCAATGAGTTCCTCTCCGCCTTCTGCTCTTAGTACCTTAGTAATTGAGCCTACTGTGCGAGTTTGCCCCCAAAGCACTAACAGCAAGCCGCCAAGCAGTACCAAAGGCCCACTGATATAGTTCGGTAAGAGGTTGGTGATGACTCCCAAGAAACCTCTAACCAACTCAATCATCCAAAAAATTGGGGTTAGCTTAATCCAAATGGCTAACCCCAAACTCGCCAGCAGTACACCTCCAACACTAATTAACAACCAACGTTTTACTGATAGTCCAGGGGATAACCATTTGAACCACTGGTTAACCCGATAAGTACGAGAGCGCGACTGCTTTTGCAGGGCGTTGAGGGCTTGTCTGAGAAAACCAATTGACATACCTGATTTGGAGCAGTGCTACAAACAATAATTAACAGAAAATTTACACCGCTTGGTTTAAAAGACCAGGCGTGAAACTATTATATTTATCAATCCTATTAGACTAAGAGCAAGTCGTGAAGATTGCCAGGATTTCTAGTTAAACAATACCCTGGCTTGGTAAAAGTGAATTTAATGGAAAAACGAATTTTAGGATTAGATCCAGGACTGGCGATTTTAGGATTTGGGGCAATTAGCTGCACACAAAATCTCAAAAAGGTGCAAGAGACTACAGTAAATATGCTGGATTTTGGAGTAATTAAAACGTCAGCAGATGTAGAAATGGGACAGCGCTTATGTACCTTGTTTGATGATTTACACACCCTGATAGAGGAATTTCAACCAGATTTAGTGGCGATCGAGAAACTCTTCTTCTACCGTATGTCAAGTACTATCCTGGTTGCACAGGCGCGGGGTATAGTCATTTTAGTGTTGGGGCAGCGTCGTCTTCCTTATGTAGAGTTTACCCCGGCTCAAATTAAACAAGCTTTAACAGGCTATGGCAATGCTGATAAGTCAGAAGTGCAAGAAGCGGTGGCGCGGGAGTTGGATTTAGATGAAATTCCTAAGCCGGATGATGCTGCGGATGCTTTGGCAGTGGCTTTGACGGCTTCTTATCAGCTGTAGGTTGTGTAAAACGAGAATAAACTTGGAAACTGAATAATAAACTTGGAAACTAGAGAATAAACTTGGAAACCAACTGGCACAGATGGGATCTTGGATCAAGAAATCAGAATTTTACATCATAGATTCTAAAATTCTGATCTCAAGTAAATAGGTAGGCAAGATAAAACCAATATATGTTTAGTTTTGTCAAAACCGTGAAATAAGGAATTTCTAAGGTATTGCCTAAATTTATATTTCGTTACATACTTGAAATTCTCCAACACACTTACTTAGTAGCGATTATTGAAGAATAATTACCCTCTCTACTTACATCGGTGAGAGGTTAAGACGATATTACCTTTTGTAAATTAGAAATTATGCTGAAATTTTTGTCAAAACTGAGGTATTAACTTAACTGTTGTACTGAACTGATAGTTCAAGAATGAATGATGCCGATCAAGATGACGCGATCGCCTGCTCAACAATTCTGTTGAAAACCCCGATTTTTCGTAATATTTTAAGTACTATTGCTTATTGACAAATGGTATTCGACCTTAACCTCTCACGAATGCTCTACCTATGCCCAATAAATTAAGTAGCCGTCATAAACTGCGTTCACCAGAACGTATATGACGGCTATTTTCTATTTATTTAGGTAATGGCTCAGACTTAGGCATTTCTAAAAAATAATTTATTCAATCTTGTGCTGCGGGCATCTTGCCCACTTTTCTTTGTGGACGAAATTTATATAAAAGTTAAAAAACTCTGATAGCATTGAGTTGATCCAGTTTAAGCCTCGCCCACTGGTCATTAGGTAGTATTTTTACATATGCTTGCAAAAAAGCAACAGCTTTACCTGTATCTCTCAATTGCTCAAAAACCAACACAAGGCGTTTAAGGATAGCAGGATAGTTTGGGCGTTCGCGATTCAACAATAACAAAATCTTAGCGGCATCTTCATACCTTGCCTGTAAACCCAAAAGTGAAGCTTTTTTAAGTAACAGGTCTGGCAAAAGGCCCTCAATTGCTAAACACTTTTCTACCATTTCAAAAGCTTGATGGATTTGCCGCGTTTGCATGTATGCAGCTAATCCAATGCGACAAAGATCGCCTCTTAAAGGAGAATCGGCATTTAACAAGTATGGATGTGCTTCAATATCTCTTAGGCAATAAAAATACCTTCCGTCTCTGTATGCTGCGGTGATCATCAGTAAGAAAGCATGGGGGTCAGAGCTACTTTCAAACTCTAAATGTGCTAAATTTTCTAGTTGAGAGTAGGCTCTTGCTTCTAACAACCGTAAAGCCTGGGTTGACCAATCTTCAGAAGGTTGCTGCCGATGTGACAAGATACGCATGGGTTGATAATCTATTTGAGTATTAGCAACTTGTCTAAATGCGATCGCCATTGTTGAGACCGATTCCCAGCGATTTGTTGGTTCAAAGGCAAGGCAGCGTAGAATAAAATCTTCTAAAGTTGGTGAAACCGATGAATTAATCTCACGAGGACGGGGAAAAGGTGTATATCGAGCAACTTGACTGAGAGTATCGTGAGGTAGTTGCGCTGTGACTAAATGGTAAATTAATACACCCAAACTGTAGATATCAGCTTTAAAAAGGGTTTCAGCAGTACGCCCTTTTAAAGTTGAACCTACTACTTCAGGTGCTGAATAAAGAACTGTTCCACCATTTTCACGAGTCCGGGCATATATATCATCAGGTAACACACTACAGCCAAAATCAGTCAATTTTACCTGGTCGCCAGAAACAAGAATATTTTGGGGTTTAATGTCACCGTGGGACATTCCGAGTTGGTGAAGATGCTGTACTCCCATTAAAACTTGCTGGTATAGCAACCGCCAAGGCGGTTAAGCCGCTGTGTGAAGCACAGCTTCCATCGCATCTCTCAGACAGCCAAATTGAATTATTTGCTTACGAATTCGGCTTTTTAACCATGACCAACATCGCTCAATTTTGTTAAGCTCG
>NZ_JAVRBQ020000176.1:0-25732 GCF_034531215.2 Nostoc sp. ChiSLP03a | reverse complement strand
TTTATAAAGCTGCATAGAATTCGATCCCCCCTAGCCCCCCTTATAAAGGGGGGAACCAGAAAAACATATCAAAGTCCCCCAATTTATCGGGGGATTTAGGGGGATCTAGATATGTGTAACTTCACATTAAATTGGTATTAGAAGGTTGCTGCAAGTAGGGCGTGATGAACATTTAACGCTAATTAGTGCCGACATTCTGACTGAAAATTCTGCAATGTAAGTTTTCTCGTAACATTCAACATTTATTCTTCTGTAATTTGCACTCCAAAATGCAAATCTACCAAGGGCGATAATGCCTAATGGTACAATAACAGAAGCATGAAAGCGTGAATAAAAAACTCCTCATTTCTCCTCAAGAAGTCACGTCACTGTTAGCAGAGAAATCATCACAGACTGTGATTATCGATACGCGAAGTCAAGAAGATTATGATATTTCTCATATTTATCAAGCCATAAATATTAGAGATTTTTTCACCTATCTTTTAGAGAATTCCTCCCCAGCAGGATTAAAGGAATTGCAAGAGTATTTTGCAGAAATCATGAGCAAGGTAGGAATATCTGGTGCAGAACATTTAATTGTGTATGAAGATGCTTTAAATAAAGGTTATGGTCAATCTTGTCGAGCAGCTTTCTTACTGAAATATTTGGGTTGCGCTCAAGTATCTATTTTACATGGAGGATATAAAGCATGGCTCAAGGCAGGATTACCTACTACCGATGAAGTACCGAAGCGTGAAAGTAGCATATTTAGATTGCATCCCAATGCTGAGATAATGGTGACTACCACAGAGATGTTGCAAGCAATTGAGAATCCAGCAATTATTAAATTAGATGTGCGCGATCGCAACGAATGGCTTGGGTTGAGTTCTTCTCCTTACCATCCTGATTTTTGTCCCCGCAAAGGTAGAATCCCTAACTCTGTATGGTTAGAATGGCATCATCTGATGAATTCTGAATCAGAAATCCCTACGTTCCGATCGCCAGATGAAATCCGAGAAATTTGTCAGTCAGTAGGTATTACTTCAAAGTCAATTGTGTACATTTACTGCTTTAAGGGTTCAAGGGCTGCGAATACATTAATAGCCCTTGAAGAGGCAGGAATTTCTGCTAGAAATTATTTTGGCTCTTGGAATGAATGGTCTCGTGATTTTTCACTCCCAATTGATAGCAGAGTCATACAATAAGGGTATAAACTTGACTCCTGAATTTTGAATTATTCTTCAATCAGACATCAACATTTATCTGTTCTATTTGTCTCGCGGCTTTATCCCAAAGCTTTGCTGAAGTCTCATCTTGCCAATGAGTTCTCAGATTTTCCGCTTTTTTGTGACATATTCGTTCTAACATTTCTAATATTGCGGATAATGTCAGTTGATTAATTAATGATTCTAAAATCTCCATATATTCTTTTTGCATGATATTTACCTCCTTAATGTCATTCAATATATGCCAACAAAACCCACTTGCTCTTAACCTTTGCATTAAGATTTGTTGCAAAATGGTACTAATATTCTGTCAGCTTATATATGCAGTTTAACCTATTCTGAATACTCAATTTTGAAAATTTATTTTTAATAGATGAAAAAACTGTTTAATTGAAATATTTGCTCACAACTTTCTCAAATTTTGTATCTAACTTAAAAATAGGGTTGGATAAATAAAAAGTATGAGTTGTCATCTGATGGGCTATATTCTACCGGAGGCGGAGCTTCTTTGGCTTTGCTCCTGATTCCTGAATTATGTTCGATAAAAAATTCCTTCGGTACTATGGATGCAAAGTGAAGCAGATGTGGCTATGTTTTGCGCAGTACAACACAAAAGTCTGATGTCTACTTCCAAACTAGAGAAACTGTCAATCTTTACTATCTAGCTTGTGCAGACATCATCTAGAAAGTTATGGATAAGTTTGCTATTTTAAAGTGAAAATCTTTTCTAAATATCTGAAAACTTGGCAAAAGTTTGCGAAATGATGAAATGGACATTGGAAAAGGCAGAGGTAGAGAGGGGAAAGACCTACTGCAATTTCTCCCCTGCTCACCTCATCTCCACTATTCCCCAGTGCCTATTTACTAGAATGCGACTTTTCCGGCATGACTATATTAGTATGGCTTGCCTTGCCATTTTTGCCGTTAGTATTCCCGTTACCATTGCGGGGCTGGATGACACCATAACCGCCGTGGTTACGTTCGTAAATTACATTAATCTCTCCAGTTTCAGAATTATGGAACATATAAAAGTCGTGTCCCACGAGTTGCAGTTGTTCTAGAGCTTCTGCAACAGTCATCGGTGGCATAGAAAAATATTTGGTGCGGACGACTTCGTTGGGCAATTCGGCGGTGCGATCGCCAATTAAATCTGTTACTATCGACTCTGGAATAACCACTTCTGTTGGTTGAGCATGAGTTTTGTGGTCTTGACGCCGTTCTTTATATTTCCGCAGTTGACGCGCAATTTTATCTGCAACTAAGTCAATGCTGGCATATAGGCTCTCGCTGCTTTCCTCGGCACGAATAACGCTACCATTAGCATAAATAGTTACTTCAGCCGCTTGTCTTGGATTAATTCGGGGATTCCGGGCGACGCTAAGATGCACATCTACTTCATTTGTAATGCTTTGAAAGTGACTAACTGCTTTTTCAATTTTTTGATGTACATACTCACGAATCGCATCGGTGATTTCAATATTTTTGCCGTGGATGACAAGCTTCATGTAATACTCTCCCGCTGAATATTTTAGATGTGTGAATTTGCTTTGTATGAAAAGAAATTGCGGTAAGGTTTATTACTCCCGCCAAAACAAATTGTGAACTATATTGTATCTACTGCTGTTAAGCTATCTCTCAGGTTGCTGCATCTAAGGAATTGTCAAGTATACCCTTGATTTACCTCCTCATCTCTGCGCTGATGTCTTATTGTATATCCAATTAGCACTCAAGAGTTGAGAAAATCTAATTGTAGCTCCTATGACTACCTTTTCCTTTAAAGGAATGCTTACAGAACTGTTGATATTTGCTCCTTCGGTGTTGGATTGAGGTTTGCTTGCTGTTGTTCAAGAGTACAAGGTTCTGTGGAAGTTTGATTCTGTTTGAAATGCAAACAATGATATTAAAGTCATCAGCCAGTACATTCTTCCTTATTGTCTTGGCATAATGCTTATTGCAGAGAATTCCTCCTAAAACCTATTGAGGTTAATATTCAAGCTAGCACTTTGTTTTTTCTAATGCATCTTCCCTTGACTTTCCTTTAAAATCCTTTGCAAAGCTTGACAATTTTTGATTCTCATTAGGTAACTTGAAATATATTTAGTTCTTTATACGGTTGAATTTTGGGATGATCCATAGTATTAGATCGCAAAAAAACATTTGTTTGCTGTATAATCAAGGATTAATGCCTTACTTAGAAGCTCATGGATGGCAGCGATCGCTTCTAAGTGATCGCATTCATGACCCAAGTCTAGATGACGTGTTAATTTTGCTAGAACATCCACCTGTCTACACTTTGGGACAAGGAAGCAACTCAGACTTTCTCAAATTTGATATTGACAAAGGTCAGTATGATGTGCATCGAGTTGAACGAGGCGGCGAAGTTACTTACCATTGTCCCGGTCAACTGGTGGGCTATGCAATTTTAAATCTGCAACGTTATCGTAAAGACCTCCATTGGTACTTACGCCAACTCGAAGAAGTAATAATTCGCGTATTGGCAATTTATGGATTGCAAGGAGAAAGAATACCGGCTTTTACTGGCGTTTGGTTGCAAGGGCGAAAAGTTGCGGCTATTGGTATTAAAGTCAGCCGTTGGATTACTATGCACGGCTTTGCGTTAAATGTTTGTCCAGACATGACAGGCTTTGAGCGCATTGTACCCTGCGGTATTTCTGACAAACCTGTAGGCAGTTTAGCCGAATGGATTCCAGGTATCACCTGCCAAGAAGTGCGTTTTTACATAGCACAATCTTTTGCGGAAGTTTTTGGCGTGGAATTAATAGAATCTCAGCCTCAAGGGTTTTTCCTATCTGAGTAAATTCCGCTTGTAATATGTAATAAATACTATAGCAGTCCTATTTAAATTATGAGACACTTATGAGAGTATAGCAGTCCTAAATCATTTGTGAAATATTTTTGGAGTTGGCTGTCATTGATCATTGGTCATTGGTGATTAAAAAAAGGACAAATGACAAATGATTTAAAATTTTAAATTGGTATAACTGATTATTTATAGACTTCTATACTAACTTTTTACGGCACTCAAGCACAACTTTGCGCGTGAATTACTCAAATAATCTCCAGCTATATGCCCCATCGATAACATCTCTCAGAGAACGTGATTGGACAGCTTTGATAGAACTATTTGATAGAGACGACGGTGATGAAATTGAAGCCGACATCAGCGGTAATTTATTTTGGTTAATACCTGAACCTTGTTGGGAAGACGATCCCTTTGATTTTTTGCGTGAGTACCTTTAAAGAGTGATGAGTGATGAGTAATGAGTGATGAGTGATGAGTTCAAAAGAAGCCTTTAATTTATAACTCCTAACTCCTAACTCCTAACTATCTAACGTTGAGGCGACTTAGGAAAATACGTAGGCGATCGCTTTGGGGATTGGTCAGCACTTCATAGGCTGGGCCTTGTTCTGTGACAATACCTTTGTCTAAAAATATCACTTGATGGGCTACTTCTTTTGCAAATTGCATTTCATGGGTGACAACCACCATTGTCATGCCTTCTGTGGCTAATTGTTGCATCACTTGCAGAACTTCACCGACGAGTTCGGGATCTAGAGCGCTGGTGGGTTCGTCAAATAGCATGATTTGGGGATTCATACATAAACTACGAGCGATCGCTACTCGTTGCTTTTCTCCGCCAGAAAGTTGTTCGGGATAAGCAGAGGCTTTGTCAGATAAACCAACTTTTTCTAAATATAATCTCGCTAGTTGGGCGCTTTCTTTTGGTGTTTTACCCAAGACTTTACGCGGTGCGAGTGTCATATTTTCTAAGACGCTGAGATGGGGAAACAGGTTGAACTGTTGAAAAACCATGCCTACTTGTGTTCGTAGTTGCCGCAGTTGGCTATAGTTGACAGTGGGTCGGGATAAGTTAATTCCGTTGATAATTAAACGCCCTTTGTCAATGGTTTCTAGGCGGTTGAAGCAACGTAGTAGGGTACTTTTACCACAGCCGGAGGAACCGATAACTGCAACAACTTCTCCTCGGTTGATTTCGCCGGTGATTCCCTTGAGGACTTTTAGGGAACCAAAGTTTTTTTCAATATTCTCAAAAATAATCGCAGGGATGGTATTATCCATTACTTATGTCAAGCTGCTCTACAGTTGATTGTAATATTTTAAGAAACCGCAAAGGCACATAAGGAGAGAAAACAATATGGCTAAAGTTGGTTTTATGCGTTGGCTGTATTTATGTGTCTTCGTAGGTCTTAGCTGTTTGTTACTGGCTGGCTGTGCTGTGAACTCTAGCGCGGGGAAAACTTTGCGGGTTGCTACAGAACCGGCGTTTCCACCTTTTGAGTTTCAAGGAAAAGGTGGCGAGTTGCAGGGATTTTCCATTGATTTGATGAATGCGATCGCTTCTTCTGCTAACTTGAAAGTGAATTTTCAAAGTCTGCCTTTTGATGGCATTATCCCCGCTTTACAAGCTAAAACGGTAGATGCGGCTATTAGTTCGATTACGATTACTGAGGAGAGGGCAAAAACGGTTTCTTTTTCCCGTCCTTATTTTAAGGCTGGGTTAGCGATCGCAATTCGCGCAGACAATCAAGATATTACTGGTTTTGACAGTCTCAAAAATAAAAAAATTGCAGTACAAATTGGCACAACCGGGGCTGCAAAAGCTAAAAGTATTCCTGGAGTACAAATTCGCAGTTTTGATTCTGCACCCGTAGCTTTGCAAGAATTGCTCAACAGTAATGTAGATGCGGTAATTAATGATGCACCTGTGACTTTATATGCAATTAATACAGGCAATCTTCAGGGAATTAAAGTAGTACAGAAATTGCTGACGGAAGAGTTTTATGGAATTGCTACAGCTAAAAACTCGCCAAATTTGACATTGATAAATAATGGCTTGGATAGAGTCCTAAAAAATGGCACTTATTCTCAAATTTACCAGAAATGGTTTAAAGTTGAACCACCATCACTACCAGCTAAATCACCATTTGAGAATCAAACTAACGCTGGCGCATCTAAAATATTAACTTCAATTAGGGTGATATTGCAGGCTTTTCCAAGTCTATTGCAGGGTGCATTGGTAACGTTGCAATTGACAATACTTTCGGTAGTATTTGGTTTAATTGGCGGTTCCTTGATTGGTATTGTTCGCCTTTCTCATATTGCACCTGTGCGTTGGTTAGCGAGGGCGTATGTAGATTTTTTTCGAGGAACACCTTTGCTATTGCAAATTTTTATGATTTACTTTGGTTTACCAGCAATTTTACAAGAACTTGGTTTGACATTTTCTTTCGATCGTCTCAGTGCTGGGGTAATTGCCTTAAGTTTGAATAGCGCTGCATACATTGCCGAAGTTGTTCGTGCTGGAATTCAATCAATTGAACCAGGACAAGCAGAAGCAGCAAAATCATTAGGTTTGAGTTCTGTGCAAACTATGAGTTATGTAATTTTTCCCCAAGCTTTCCGGCGGATGATTCCACCTTTGGGCAATGAGTTTATCAGTTTATTGAAAGATACTAGCTTAGTTTCTGTGATTGGGTTTGAAGAATTACTACGTAAAGGACAGCTAATTGTTGCTGATAACTATCGCGCTTTTGAAATTTACGCAGGTGTAGCAGTGGTTTATTTGTGTTTGACGCTACTTTCTTCCCAAGCATTTAGCCGATTAGAAGCTTGGATGAATCCCATCAAGCGCTAAGAGACTTTCAAAAATAATTTCTCAAAATCCAGAGAATGATAATCAATATGCTTGGAAAGCTAATTTTTTGGGATAGGTAGCAGTTGGGGATTAAAATCCTTAAGAGAAAATCCAACTTAATAAAATGTGTTCAAATATACCTTTTTTCAAGATAATTCTAATCCATTGTTTAATTTAACTTAATACTTTGCTACAAATCCAATAAAAAAGTTATGTAACATCAATCAGATAACAGTATTGTTATCATGGACTTGTAATCATTAAGAAATGTAAATAGTAACTATAACCGTAAGTCAATTTAACTTAATGATTTTGTGCTTGCTATTTCAGGGCTGAGTATGCCAGTACAATTTTGTTGCAATGAAAACTCAGTGAATAGGTTTGAACTATTCAATGCAAGTCTAGTTTCGGCTGCATTGTAACAGTTCACCTTGGCAGCCAAAAATTAAAAACTTTTCATTAGAGGAGAAGCAAATGAGAAATTTGAAAGCAATCATAGACAAATCCTCATTGACTAGTGAAGTACCGGCATCATTTGTGGTGTTTCTTGTCGCCCTTCCTCTTTGCATGGGTATTGCGATCGCTTCGGGACTTCCGCCATCTCGCGGCATAGTTACAGGAATAGTAGGCGGAATTATTGTTGGTGCGGTTTCCGGTTCTCCACTGCTAGTTAGTGGCCCAGCAGCAGGGCTGGCGGTGGTTGTTGCAGAAATAGTTCAACAATATGGCATTGAAATGGTTGGGCCAATTCTGCTGCTAGCGGGTTTAATCCAATTACTCGCAGGTATATTTAAACTTGGTCAGTTGTTTCGCGCCATGTCACCGGCTGTCATCTATGGAATGCTTGCAGGTATTGGGATATTAATCTTCGCTTCCCAATTTCATGTGATGTTAGACGACCAACCGCGGATACACGGCATTGAAAATTTAATTTCGATTCCCAACACGATTTACAAAGCTTTCTTTTCTATTGATGGTAGCGTTCATCACCTTGCAGCACTCATAGGTGTAACAACTATTATCAGTCTTCTGCTGTGGGAAAAATTTAAACCCAATAGTTTAAAGTTGATACCTGGCGCGCTTGTCGGCGTTGTCATTGCCACCTTCATCGCTACAGTGTGTAGATTACCAATTCAGTATGTTGATGTACCTGGAAATCTGGCACAAGCAATTCAATTACCAACATTTGCCAGCTTACCACGCTTAATTCAGGCACCAGTTTTGCTAGATGCGATCGCGATCGCATTCATTGCTAGTACAGAAAGTTTGCTTTCAGCCGTAGCAGTAGATCGATTGCATACCGGGACAAGAACCGATTTCGATCGCGAATTAACAGCCCAAGGAATTGGCAACGTTATATGTGGGTTCTTGGGTGCTTTGCCGATGACAGGAGTGATCGCCCGCAGTTCTGTAAACGTAGAAGCTGGTGCTAAAACTAGATTATCGACGATGCTTCACGGTTTATGGCTGTTAATTTTAGTAATTGCAGCCCCAACCTTGCTCAAAATAATTCCCATTTCTAGTTTGGCAGCAATTCTAGTTGTTACTGGTTACAAACTAATCGAAGTAGAACATATTCGCCAGTTAAAAAAGTATGGACGTTTTCCTTTAGTAATATTTGCTGCCACTTTAATCGGGATTGTTGTTACTGACCTAATCACAGGTGTTTTAATTGGTATTTTGTTGACAGGAGTTTTACTAATTCACAAAATGTCTGTACTGAATATCCAAGTTATTAAACACGAAGATAATCAGCGAATAGACATTTATTTACAAGGTGCGGCAACATTTGTGAGGCTACCAAAATTGGCGAACATTTTAGAACTTGTGCCTCCAGGAAGTGAATTGCATGTTTATATGCAAGACTTGGCTTATATAGATCACTCTTGTCTAGATTTACTATCGGTGTGGGGAAAACAACAGGAAAAAATGGGAAGCACTTTAACTATGCAATGGGATCGTCTGATAGATCGTAATCGCAAACCATTTACTCTGTAGAATTCCAGCTAGATTGAATTTGCTTCACGGTAGGGTATCACAGCTGTGCTACTCTACCCAATACTTGTCGGGTTTTGGGGAAAAGGGGAAAGAAAAAACCTTTAACCTTTACCCTTTAACCTTTTCCCCAAACTCAATGCCAAGTTAAAAATGCTTAACCGAGCAGTATTGCTACTCTACCTATTGTTTGTATTCTATGTAATCAGCCAGGGGTTAAAATAGGTTTTATATAGAGAATTTGGATTGAGTTGCACCTGAATTAACCGAAAATATATGACAATTCTCAACGCTCGTAATTTATCTTTAGAAGAAGTTCAGCGTTTATTTGGCTTTCAAGAACAGTACAGTGACTCATTTTCTAACTACTTATCTTTGGAACCTCTCCTCGAAGTTGAACAACAAGAACTTCTGCAAATTAGAAATGACTTTCGACGCTACCTGACAGCCGGTAAAGTTTCTGAAGGTCAGGTAAAGTTTCTTGCAGTTGCGCCTTTACTAAGATTAGCTGGTTTTTATCGCTATCCGATCGAGATTGTTTTGGAAGAGAATATTGCTGATATTGAAGTTGAAGATGAAGATATAAAAATTAAAGGAAGGTTTGATATCTTAGCTGTTAATAAAGCTAAAACTACAAAACCTCAAACATATTTTTGGGTACTATTAATTGAATCTAAAAATTGTCAAGTTGATATATCAACAGGTTTGCCTCAACTGCTTACTTATGCTTATAAAAATTTAGATAATCAAAAATCAGTTTGGGGATTAACGACTAATGGTAGAAGTTATCAGTTTGTCTATCTCGAACAAGGAAATCCCCCTATTTATTATCTGTTGCCAGAATTAAATTTAATGGAAAGAGAGCGTTCAAGTCAGTTACTACAAGTTTTAAAAGCAATTTGTCAACTTTAAAAGCATTGATAATTAAGACAACATACAAGCCAAGATAAAAATTTATGAGTCAAGCCATACCCAAACTAGTAAGCTTTGAAGATTTTGCAGCTTGGCGACCCGAAGGCGGGAGATACGAATTACATAATGGTGCGATTGTTGAAATGCCCCAACCAACTGGCGAACATGAAGATGTTGTTGGCTTTATCGCTAGAAAACTAACAGTAGAATTTGACCGATTAAATTTACCTTATAGAATTCCTAAAACTGCGCTGATAAAACCTGTTAATTCGATATCAGCCTACTCTCCAGATGTGTTGATATTAAATCGTCTTAATTTAGTAAATGAGCCGCTATGGAAAAAAGAATCAACTGTATCATATCCGGCATCAATTCCTTTGGTAGTTGAGGTAGTTAGTACTAATTGGGATGATGACTATTACACAAAACAAGGTAAGTATGAAGGTATTGGAATTCCTGAATACTGGGTTGTAGATTATCTCGGTTTAGGCGCTAAAAAGTTCACTGGCAAACCCAAACAGCCTACTATGTCTATTTATCAATTAATCGATGGTGAATACCAAGTTACTCAATTTAGAGGTACAGATCGCATAGTCTCGCCTACTTTCCCAGAATTGAATTTAACCGCCGAACAGATTTTTCAAGCTGGAGATATCCCAAGTTGTTAAATTTATCGAGAAAGCTTTTTATAAGTTATCTAATTACGAATTACGAATTAGTATGAGACTAGCTTGGGATGAATGGAAAGCAAGGGATAAATCACGCTTTGAGCAAAGTATAGTGTTTTTAGCTGATTTGCTTGAGAACTAACGCCCTAAGTGCGATCGCCATACACTTGACTAAAGCTACGATCGGGATTAATCTCAATCACCATATCAACCACTGTTGCATCTCTTAACAACGGCGTGATAAATAATTCCGGGTGCAGCGATCGCCAAAAGTAATTGACAAATTGCTCTATCTCTGTATTGCTCATTCCCGATTTCCCCGCAGCAATCATCTGTTGTTCCGCCTGTTTGCGCCACTCCAAAGAACAGCGGTAATCAGTGGGATACAGCACAATTAAACTGTCTAATCGCTCCCACAATGGTAAATAATCGTGGAGGCGAAGATTCATCTCACGGGCAAATGCTCTATCTTCATCTGTGACAATTGGTGGTGGCGCAGTATCAAATAAATCAGGGTCGATTGGTCGCACACCCACAAACCAACCTTCAAATAGTACAATATCTACATCCGTAACCATTTCTGGATTAGTGCGATCGCCAGCACCTCCATAAGCTGATTTATCAAAGCGGGGAAGTATTACCGGGCTTTGCAACTCACGGATTTGATCTAGTACATTTAAGCCTAAGTCTATATCGTGAGTTCCCGGTGGGCCACGCCAAATGAAGCGGGGATCTTGTTGTGTTAAAGCCAAGCGATCACTGTAAGTTTTATACAAGTCATCCAAAGATAAACTCACAGTCCTGTATCCCAAATGATCGAGAATCAAAATGAGAATTTTGGACATTGTGGTTTTACCAGTACCTTGTCCTCCCAATATTCCTTGAATCAGGGGGCGTCCTAACTGTTGGCGCTGCGATGCTAGTTTGATCCCCAAGGGCAGCCACAAGTCCCACAATACCTGTAACATTTCCTGGGGTTGTACTTGGAGAGTCGCTTGACAGAATTCGCTAAAAGCTGGAAAGACAGATTTTAGTAAATGCGATCGCCTTTCGAGCATTTCATCAACATTTTCCGGCGCGATCCCAAAAGCTTTAGCCCTTAACCGATCTGCCAGTGCTGCTTCTCTTGCTTCCTGCTTCCAAGTTTCCCCCAGCCCATTGGTTGCCAAAACACTCAGCCACAAATTCATAAATTCTCCATCTGACTACGATCCCAGCTTAAAAGCTTCGAGAAACAGGCTGTAGATGAAACCAACTTTGAGGAGATTTAGTGAGTCTATCAAGAGCGATCGCCTTTCCAAAAAGCTGCGACTATAAAATATTCTGCTAGTAATTTCTGTCAACAGTACCAAAAAACCAGCTACCACAATATCCAATACACCTTCTTGTCCAGCTGTAGTGGAAACTGCGTTTCCCAGAAAAAAACCTAACAACAAACTAATTATCAGCAACGATAGTCGTCGCCAAGGATTTAAAAACCATTGCCCAAAGCGTGTAGCAATGGCATCGAACAAGTTATTGAGACGAGTATTTTGCATTAAAGGGACTTCTGGGAAAAGTCAAGATATCTTGAAATATATCTATATTAAGGTAAGGAGGATATTGGTTTTAGTATCAGCTTGTTTGTTAATATTAAAGATATCTACTGGAATTCCAGTATTTATTCAAATTTGACTATTCTATCATCTTCTTCAGAAATACAGTTTCTTAGAGGATGTTTGGAAACAATAAATATTTAGTTCAATCCTCACGCGCAAGCCTGAAAAAATGGGAAAATTATTCAAAATTCCCCTTTTTAAAGGAAGCTAGTTCGTTAAGCGCGTTTGCTGACTTGTATTCATGTATGGAAGTAAGCTCCTCGTAGGGTCTCCCAACAGGAGAATAAACTTGCGTAGATTTAGAAAGGAGGATCTTTAAGCACTGACGTTTAGCAAAGGACGCCTTGTTGAGGCTGCTAACGGTTTCAGGAAACTTTTATTTTTTTTATAGAAATGAATTGGTTTAATAGGTATAAAATTATCTTGTTTTTATCCATACTTACGGTCAAAGACCAAAGTAATGGATGTCTGGATCTCTTGTTTTTCATACATCAAAGAGATTATATCCTTCAAATATTTTCTAATCAAAATGATATTTATCATACATTCCTCTTCCTAATTTGAGGAAAGTCTATATTCGGCTATTTTGTGTGATTGCCTTTTGGGATAATAGGCTACTATTTGGTCAAGCCTAGACAAAATATTTATTTCTTTATTTCTAAATAACTATCAATATGAAATCTTCAGTGTATCGTAACGTCGGTATTACAGCTTTGTGCTTGGGACTGCTTGTTGCTCTGGTGGGATGCTTTGGACTGAGCGTATCCTTTGAGTCCACCAACCCAGATACAAACCCAGATACATCTTCACAACTGCCAACAGAAACCCAAGAGTGGCATACAACTTCGGTTGTACCTGAAAAAAGTATTTCCACTAGCTTATCTACTCCAATACCTACCCCAACCAATCGAGTAGAACATAGCAGTAAAGAGAATACTTATCCTGTCTTGGCAGAGCGCGATAAATCAACAAGCATTGCCAAGGATCGAGGTACTTTGCGAATGAGCAATCAAACAAATCAGCCTGTGCGGCTGGTTCTACTGGCACGAGAGTCTGTAGCAAAAGAAGCTAGTAAAAAACAAACTCACTACGATGTACCGGCACATTGGGATTTTGCTCCCGAAGAAGGTAGTGAGAAAGGACTGGTTCTATCCCTACCTCAGAATAATCTAAAGCTGGAAAAGGGAGATGTTTTAGTTGCTTTTGCACAAGATGGTTCCCGTCGTTACTGGGGCCCTTATATTATTGGCGAAACTCAATTACCTAAGTGGAATTCCCAAAATAGAGAATGGCAACTTGTGCTGAGTCAATAGACTTATTGCAGAAGTGCTTTTTGCACTCTTGGAGGAAAAGGTTTTGGTTAAAGGGAAAGGGGACAATACAGAACCTTTTCCCCTTACCCTTTTCCCACAATGCCAAGAAGTCCAATAAATATCTTCAAACCTTTATTTTTACATCCTTACCCTACAGTTGGTAAAGTGTTAAGTAATGGATAGAGGAAAATTGTTGAATTAAAAACTCCGAAGAACAAAAGATAGATAACCAACGACTATTGATTAGTGATTGTTGACTATTGACTAAATGAGAATGAAATTGAGTGTTAAGCACACTGTTGATCGGTGGTTCAACAAAATAGCAAAAAATCCAGCCTTGAGTCTAACTGTGTCGATTTTGTGGTTGATAGTGGTTGGTTGGGTGGCTTTTGGGTGGAATTTGGGCAACATTGGCTTAATTGATGAGACAGAGCCGCTTTTTGCCGAAGCTTCTCGCCAGATGTACGTTACAGGTGATTGGATTACCCCATTTTTCAATGGTGACACTCGTTTCGATAAACCTGCTTTAATTTACTGGTGTCAGGCGATCGCATATCATCTGATTGGCGTGAATGAATGGGCAGTACGCCTTCCTTCTGCGATCGCCGCATTCGGCTTAGTTTGTTTAGGTTTTTACACCATCCAGTGGTATTTGGCTAAACAAGACGAATTAGAGCAAGTTTCACGTCCGACTCGTCGCTACTTAACATCTTTTATCGCAGCAGCGTTGATGGCACTCAATCCCGAAACTATTATTTGGGCGAGAACGGGTGTCTCTGATATGCTGCTCACCGGATGTATGGCATCGGCTTTGTTATGTTTCTTTCTAGGGTACGCAGGGAAGGAAGGGACTGGGGACTGGGGACTGGGGATTAGGAAACTGGGAACAGAGGGCAGTGGACTGAGGAGTGAAGAGAAATTTTCCCAATCCCCAATCCCTAATCCCCAATCCCTATTCCCTAATAAGTGGTACTTAGCTTTTTATGTGCTGATTGCTGGTGCAATTTTGACCAAAGGGCCAGTGGGAATTGTTTTGCCGGGGCTAATTGTTGCCGCCTTTTTGCTTTACGTGGGTAAAATGCGAGAGGTGTTGCGAGAAATGCACCTTCTTGTAGGTACACTGATAATTCTCGCTTTGTCAGTGCCCTGGTATGCTTTAGTAATTTGGCGCAATGGTTGGAATTACATTAACTCCTTTTTTGGTTATCACAACCTGGAACGTTTTACAGAAGTAGTTAATGGTCACTCAGCACCTTGGTATTTTTACTTTGTAGTCGTGCTGTTGGGTTTTGCGCCATACTCAGTGTATTTACCAGCTTCTATAATCAAACTAAAATTTTGGCAACGATCGCATTGGCGATCTGTTGAACGTTTTCAGCAATTTGGTTTATTTGCCTGGTTCTGGTTTGCTAGCATCTTTGCCTTTTTTTGCATTGCTGTCACTAAACTCCCTAGCTACGTATTGCCTTTAATGCCAGCAGCAGCAATCCTGGTAGCCCTGTTGTGGAGCGACGTTTTTTCAGATACAAAGACACGGCAAACAATTCCTGTTTCCCCCTCTCCCACTTTGCCTATCTCCGCGTCTTTGCTGCGAATAAGTGGTTGGGTGAATGTAGTATTTTTATCAATTTTGGCAACAGCACTGCTCAACATCACCCACATATTAGGTACCGATCCAGCGATCAGTAACTTCCACGAACTAATTCAACAATCTGGTTTACCAGTAATCGCGGGTATAATTTGGCTAGTTTCTGCTGTTTTGGTTGCGGGTTTATTATTGAGTCGCCGCTGGAACTACATTATCGGTATTAATTTAATCGGGTTTGTGGCGTTTGTAATTTTTGTCTTAACGCCTGCTTCGTTTTTTATCGATCGGGAACGTCAATTACCCTTAAGGGAATTGTCTGCGGTCATTTTAGAAGCAAAACAACCAAACGAAGAATTGATTATGCTTGGCTTCAAAAAGCCGAGTGTGGTATTTTACAGCCACATCCACGTAAATTATTTAAAATTTCCCCAAGAGGCTGTAGAGCATATTAAAAACCAGGCTGCTAAAGGACTAAAACCTTCCTCAGTGCTACTGTTGGCCGAACAGAAAAAGTTTTTACAAATGGACTTACAGCCAGATGATTACAAGAATTTATCAACCAAGGGTGCTTATAACTTGGTTCGAGTTCCTTTTAAGAAAATGAAGAATCAAAAAATAGATATATCATAAATTTGTCATTAGTCATTAGTCATTAGTCATTAGTTATTGGTTATTCATAAAGGACGAAGGACAAATGACTAATGACAAAAAACCAACGCTCAATGACCCCATTAACATTTGCTATTGTAACCATTGACAGCTAAAGCTTGATTGATCTGGGTTAATAGGTCTTCCATTGATATCGATCGCGGTAATATTTGGGTAGCGATCGCACCAACAACAGTTTCTATCGATTCCACACTATTCTTCTTCTGCTTGTCAATTTCCCGATCGGCTACTCCATTCTGGAAACTGGTTTGTGAGCGATTTAATCGCTGATTTAGTACCAAAATTGGTGGCAACTTTAAAGGCGAATTTCCTAATGTTTTCAGTGCTTTGAGCACATCTTTGTGGATAGAGGTTTCTCCTAAACAAATTAGCAGTAAGTCAACGGTTTCGTGGCGAATCTGTTGCAACACTTCTGCCCAACAAGGACTCATCGCCGCTTTGAAGCCTGCTGTTTGCAGGTATTGAATTAAAGCTTGGAACCATTCAGATCCCCGTTGAGCAGTTTCACTACTAATTGAGCAATTTTTTTCTGTCCGATAACCCTTAGCTGGCTTACGTCTTACCTGGGGGAAATCCCGTAGCATTGTTAAATCCACTACTAAGATGTTGGGAGGGCAGCAAATACCAGAAGCAATTTCTAGTACTGATAGTAAAGCATCTGTTTTCTCGGTGCGACTGCTGTTATCTTTCGCAAATGGTGTTAGGTAAGGAAATACAGATAACCCTGGTATTTTAGAAGCGATTAGGGTAGTTGCAACATCGCAAGTAACCAGTGGTATAGCTGCTAAACGTGGATGTCCAATTAGTTGTTGCAAATAAATTTGAGCGGTGGTACTTTCGACATCTAGCAAAATCACATCAAATTGCCATACCCGCGCCAAAAGTTCTGCCTGATCTAGGTCATCTACTTCAATCACTCGGTGTTCTCGAAGTGAGGGGTGGGGATTAACCGATTCTAACTGGGGATTCACCAACCTGAGAATTCGCAGTGGGGTTTTTGTTGGGATAATTGCACTATTATTTAACCCTATCTGCAAAACTGCTTGTACAGTACATAATTTTTCGAGAACCGGTGCTAAGACCTGATGCTCTACTGGCAAACTTAAGAAACCATCGGCTCGGTTAGCAAATGCTTGCTCCTTTTCGGCTGCCGTTGCGGTGACAATTACAGATATATGACGGGTTGCGGTGTCAGATTTTAGTAAAGTCAGTACATCCCAGCCTGATAGCAGGGGTAGCAACGGATTCAAAAATATTGCTATTGGTTGCAAGCGCCGCGCTTTTTCAACTGCTTCTGTCCCCGATCGCGCAATCACTACCCGATATCCTAAACCTTTGAGTTGTTCGGTCAAATCTTCAATATATCGAGCTACTGCCTCGACTACCAAGACCAACCGTTGCGAACTCGCAAGATGATGCTGTATGGGCGTACTAACTTGCTGACGAGCGGCGGAGTTTTCCCGTGTTAATTGATATCGTGTCTCCTCGTCTTCTCTGATTCCCATATCTGGTTCCGAAAAGCCTGTTTTCGGGGGACTGGGTGGCAGAAGTAAGGTAAACTGGCTACCTTTACCTTCACGCGATAAGAAGCTGACATCTCCTCCGTGGAGGCGAGCCAAGGCGCGAGTTAATACTAGCCCCAAACCAGTGCCTTCAAATTGGCGGGTGAGGGGATTTTCTAGTTGTTGGAATTTTTGAAAGATTAAGTGTTGCTGGTGTTCGGGAATACCAATGCCTGTATCCCAAACTGTAAAGGCAATCCATCCTTCCCAACGACTTACCCGCAGCCCAATTTCGCCAGATATTTCGGTGAATTTAAAAGCGTTGGAAAGTAGGTGTACTAGCATCTGGCGTAAGCGCAATTCGTCTGCCACCATCTGATCTAAACCTAGTTCAATGGAAAGACAGAATTGAGGAGCAGATGAACGGGCATTTGCAGGTGGCGGGGTAGATGTCGCTTTGGTGGTTTGAGTGTGGATCGCTTTAGCTTCCGATAGGGCGCGATCGCACACAGCCTGAATTTTCACTGGAGTCAGCGTCAAATCCATTTGTCCCGTTTCCATCCGAGTCAAATCCAAAATGTCATTCACCACACTCATCAGGTGGCGTCCGCTTTGATGAATCAGCCCCGCATAACGGGCTTGACGTTCGTTGAGTTCTCCCAACTGCTGATCCACTAGCAAGCGCGATAATCCCAAAACGGCAGTTAGGGGAGTTTTGAGTTCATGACTAATACAAGCTAAAAACTCGTCTTTTAACCGATTTAGTTGAATTAAATCGGCATTCTTCGCTGCTAGTTCTTTACAAAGTTGCTGCTGTTCAGTGACATCAGTAGCTAAAACCAACCACAAATCAGTGCTGAGTGCAATTTCCTCTTGGGCATTGATCGCTTGAAATTCAGGACTATCTAAGGGAATTTTGGCAAACTGCCAGATTCGCTCTTGACCATTTTGCACTTCAACAACGCAAGTACAAGTACCCACTTGACTATCTAAATAGCATCGGCTGTATGCAGTATCATCTGATGCTTCTTGCTGAATTAGTGCTTCTTCACCACTATGCTCATTTTCCCTACCATTGGGATGAACCTTAATTGCTGGTTGGGTGGCATATTCTGCTATTTCGGAGCGTTTAGGGACAAGTATTGCCTCCACCTGTTGCCTAACTCCTTCTGGATCTTTTAAGCTTCCTAATTGCTGCCACCAGGCGGGATTTCGCGCTATCACCTCGCCAGTACCCGTTTGCAACATCAAAGCCCAAGGCAGTCTTTCTAGCAAGTGTACCAGTGGCTGGTGTTTTAATGACTTGGGTTCATTTGGCGCACCATCATACTCATGACGATGCTCGCTAGACTTTTGTAAGCCAGCCATCCGTTCCTGAGCCAGCGATCGCAACAGGCGCGAACTATCCAATAGCCCCAAATATCGACCCTCCGAGTCAATCAGCGCCCAATCTAAGTTTTGGGGTTTTTCGACATGTGAATCGCACCAGCGCAAGCTTAATCGCTCTACACGCTCCGAAGCTGATATTGTCTGTATTGGCTCAATTAGACCTTGACCCCAGGTAGAGAGCGATTGCTGTAAATTTAAATTTTTATCGTCACTTTGTGTTAATAATTTTGGGATTAAACGGGCAGAATACAGCAATCCGATGGGGCATTGCTGTTGATTCACTACTACCAAGCGATCGCACTGCTCTTGCTCAAAAATCTCCAACACCACTGCCAGAGAACTTGTTTGGGGGCAGCTAGGTACGGTTGCCTGAAAGTCATAAAGCGGGTAATCTAGCATTAACATAGGGATTTGGGGGTCATTCTTCCTGTGGAACCCTCCGGCATTTCCATCTGCCAGTTGATGGTCTTTTCGCCTGAAGTTATATCCTCTAAGAAGACTCATATAAGCAACTCTGGTTATTTCAACACCATTAAAACAACGGGATTTCCTCTAACGGACACGGGAATTGCGAACGAGTGCATTTTTCCAAGAGGCGACGTTTCTAATTTTTAACAACTAGCCAGCCTCCCCAGTGTCTTACTGGTATTTAAACTCCTCATCGATAGCGCGACGGCTAAAACAATTATGGCCCCAAAGATTCGCTTTAGAACCTTGAGGAATTATAATGATTTGGAATGCGACAATCCTTTAAGTTCGTTTAAGTATCTTATCAAGGAGCAAAATAAAAAAATCTATCTATTTGTATACATAGATATGTAAATCATGAGCTAATTACTGTGTCTTGCTATGCCGACGGATACCTCATCATCAAAGACCTACTAAGTTTTACCAGTTAGTTGCTCCACTAGAATGTTGAGTGCCTAGCACTATCTGCTTGCATAGAGCGTTATTTTGGGGTTAAATCAGTAGTTTACTGCACACGCAGTATTATCCCTACTAAGCGTTAGCCAAACTTATCAGCCCATGTTTATTGGTCAAGGCGATCGAGGAGATATATTCAAGAATAGATGTTATTACCGATATTGATTCTGCAATCTAATCTTAACAGATGCTTAAATAATCCAGTTAACTTAGCCAACCTAAAAGGTTTGAGTACGTGGGTGGGGCAATTGATAGACGCAATTATTGCCCAATTTTGCTATTTACCTGTTGCGGTAACAAGCTCTGGAACAATCAACACAATCAACTATTTACCAAATTGGCTGCTACTAAATCCAAGTAAGGCATACACTCTTCAGTACGTTTATGTATTTGCCAGTCAGATGCAAAAAAGCCAGCAGTATTTTCAGGAGATGACTCCGGCAGAAAGAGAAGCATTATTAAGACAGCTTAAAATAGATTATAGCGTGATTCTTATAGATTATTTTACTACAGACAAAACACTCAAAGATAAAATTGATAAATTTATCAATACTATATTTTATGCTAATATTCCTGTGCCCCAAATAATCGAAATTCACATGGATATAATTGAAGAATTTTCTAACCAGCTAAAATTAGAAGGTAGAAGCAATGAAACTTTACTTGATTACCGCCTAACCTTAATAGATATCTTAGCTCACCTGTGCGAAGTCTATAGGAATTCGATTTCTAGATAAAATAAATTAAATTTATTGCTCTGTGTTCAACTTGGAACAAGCTACAAACGTGAGTAACGATGCATGGAAAAATATTGTATTCCTCTATTTATGACTAGTTATTAAGTATATGAATAAAGCCAGAAAAACCTACGTTCTCAAGCTTTACGTAGCAGGTAACACTCCTAATTCAGTTAGGGCATTAAAAACACTCAAAGATATTTTAGAACAGGAGTTTGAAGGAGTTTATGCTTTAAAAGTGATCGATGTACTGAAAAGTCCGCAACTGGCGGAAGAAGATAAAATACTGGCCACACCAACATTATCTAAAATTTTGCCTCCACCTGTTCGCAAAATTATTGGGGATCTTTCAGATAGAGAAAGGGTGTTGATTGGATTGGATTTGCTCTATGAAGAACTGAGTGAAGAAGACTTTGAAGAGTAAATTTTTAATCATAAAAAATTAAGTCAAAACTTTAGTAATAAAAAAAACAGGTTTTAATCCCCTTTTGTGATCGAGCAATGAGTGAAAACGAGCAAGTAGAACCAAAACAACCACCGATAATTAGGGGTGTAGAAAAAATTCGGACGATGATCGAAGGGTTTGACGATATTAGTCATGGTGGTTTACCAATTGGTAGAACTACCTTGATTAGTGGTACATCCGGCACAGGTAAAACCTTATTCTCTCTTCAGTTTCTCTATAATGGTATCACCTACTTTGATGAACCAGGAGTATTTGTAACCTTTGAAGAATCACCGAGCGATATTATTAAAAATGCCAATATTTTTGGTTGGAACTTACCCCGCTTAATTGAAGAAGGCAAGTTGTTTATTCTTGATGCATCTCCCGATCCAGAAGGTCAAGATATCGTAGGAAATTTTGACCTTTCTGCACTCATTGAACGCTTGCAATATGCCATCCGCAAATATAAAGCTAAACGAGTTTCAATCGACTCAATAACAGCAGTATTTCAGCAGTATGAAGCGATGGGAGTTGTGCGACGCGAAATTTTTCGCCTGGTAGCACGTCTCAAACTACTGAGTGTCACCACTCTAATCACCACTGAACGTAGTGAAGAATATGGGCCTGTTGCCTCTTTTGGAGTGGAAGAATTTGTTTCCGATAATGTAGTAATTGTTCGCAACGCTTTAGAAGGAGAACGCCGCCGTCGCACAATTGAAATTCTCAAGTTGCGCGGCACAACTCACATGAAAGGCGAGTATCCCTTCACAATTACTAATGAAGGAGTTAACATCTTCCCACTTGGAGCAATGCGCTTGACTCAACGTTCTTCTAATGTCAGGGTATCTTCTGGTGTCAAAACTTTAGATGAAATGTGCGGTGGGGGTTTCTTTAAAGATTCAATTATTTTGGCGACAGGAGCTACAGGTACTGGTAAAACGCTGTTAGTAAGCAAATTTATTCAAGATGGCTGTCTCAATGGAGAACAGGCGATATTATTTGCTTATGAAGAGTCACGCGCCCAACTATCTCGTAATGCTTCCTCTTGGGGAATTGATTTTGAAGAATTAGAACATCAAGGTTTACTCAAAATAATTTGTACCTATCCTGAATCAACTGGTTTAGAAGACCACTTACAAATTATTAAATCAGAAATTGCTATTTTCAAACCTGCTCGAATCGCCATTGATTCTCTATCAGCACTAGCTAGAGGAGTTACGAATAATGCATTTCGGCAGTTTGTAATTGGTGTGACGGGTTATGCTAAACAAGAAGAAATTACTGGTTTTTTTACCAACACAACCGACCAATTTCTAGGAGCGCATTCGATTACTGACTCTCACATTTCCACGATTACCGATACAATTCTGATGTTACAGTACGTAGAAATTCGTGGAGAAATGTCGCGGGCAATTAACGTATTCAAAATGCGCGGATCTTGGCATGATAAAGGCATTCGTGAGTATAATATTACTGCTGATGGGCCCGAAATTAAAGATTCTTTCCGAAACTACGAACGGATTATCAGCGGTGCTCCTACTCGCGTTAATATCGATGAAAAGGCGGAACTTTCTCGCATTGTTAGACGTTTTGAAGATAAACAGAGTTCCGAACCCTAAATTTAGTATCGTAGTATATTCTTTCCTAAGTTTAGTATCGTGCTATATTCTGTGGTGAAGAAAGGTTTTCTGCCGCTAGATTGATTTTCGTGTGAGGGATGCGGTGAAAGGACAGCAATTATTTTATAGCTTCTTACCTGGTGTAACGGCAGCAGTTTTAACAACTCAGCCTGCTTGGGCTGGTACTGCGAAACTAACTGGCATACAACTGGCATCTTCTCCTAGTGTTTTGACTTCTACTTATGGTCAAGGCTTGGTTGTGGATACCATAAAAAATAGGCAACTGCCTAACAGTGCAAATGTTAGTGTTCCAACCCTAATACCTGCTTTGGGTTTTACTAAACTTAGTGTGAAACCTTTAAGTAATAACAGTATTCCCGTATTTACGGCTGAAAATACTGTTGTGCCAATAAAACAACTACTTAAGAAAGATAAAGGTAGATTTTTTAGTTTGACACCTACCTCTAATTCTTCCCAAGCTCAAAAGAACCAAAAACAGAGTAATTCGAGTGCTTCTGGGCAGAAATTAAAGAAGATACTAGTTCCCAACTATACTTCAAAACCCCTTTCTGTCCAAAAAGAAATTTTGTCCCTGTCTTCTGCACAGGAGCCAGTGGTTCAAAAGAAAAATACTGTTACTCAGTTGCAAACATTTTTACAAACTTCAGCCACAGGTGCAGGAGCAGCAAAACTTTTGTCAGCGCAGAGGTGTCCACAGGAGTTGAGCAAAAGTAAAACTGACTCCTTGGCTATGCTGCTAACCTCAAGCACCTGCTTACAACAAAATGCTATTGGTCGCTTGGCTCAGAGTAATACCACGATTCCGGCAGATTCGACGCCAATCACTGTGCCAGGAACTGCAACTCCTGTGCCGTCAGGGTCGGAGCAACCTTCTACTCTGCCAGGAACCGTAACTCCTGCACCGTCAGGGTCGGGGCAACCTTCTACTCTGCCAGGAACCGTAACTCCTGCACCGTCAGGGTCGGTGCAAATTCCAGAGAACCTGATTCCTAACTCAAATCCCCTGCAATTTCCCACCAAACCGGAGGAGGTGCAACTTCAAGGAAATCAGCCGATTACTTTGGCACAGGCTCTGGAATTGGCACGGCGTAACAATCGCGATCTACAGGTGTCCTTATTGGAGCTAGAACGCAATCGAGCGGCTCTACGCGAGGCACAAGCTGCTTTATTGCCCACTCTAGGACTGAGCACGGATCTGACTCGTAGTCAGTCTTCTAGCGGTCAACTTCAGAACGAATTAAACGGACCGTTTGCCGTTAACCAAGATCGACCCAGTACATCTTTTTCTGGTCAAGCACAACTTTCATATAACCTTTATACTTCTGGGAGAGTGCAAGCTAGCATCAGAGCGGCTGAAGAACAGGTACGCTACTATGAGCTTGCTGTAGAAACTCAGTCTGAGACAATCCGTTTGAATGTTGCCACAGACTACTACAATTTGCAACAAGCGGATGAACAAGTACGCATTAGTCAGTCGGCTGTGGTGAACTCTGAAGCTAGTTTGCGTGATGCAGAAGCTTTAGAGCGAGCTGGGGTTGGTACGCGGTTCGATGTGTTGCGATCGCAGGTGAATTTAGCAAATGCCCAACAAAATTTAACTAATGCTAGATCCCAGCAGTTGATTTCCCGTCGTCAATTAGCAACTCGGATAAGTTTGCCGCAAGGAATAAATATCAGTGCCGCTGACCCTGTACAATTAGCTGGTCTTTGGAACCCAACCCTAGAACAAAGTATTGTGTTGGCTTATCAAAATCGTCCCGAACTGCAACAGTTTTTGGCACAACGCAATACTAGTGAGCAACAGCGCAGACAGGCTCTTGCAGAACTGGGCCCCCAAGTTAGTTTGGTCGCCAGCTACGACCTGCTCGATCAGTTCAATGATAATGTCAGCGTTACTGATGGTTATTCATTCGGAGTTAGGGCAACTTTAAATTTGTTTGATGGCGGAGCAGCAAGAGCAAGAGCATCTCAACAGAGAGCTAATATTGCGATCGCAGAAACTCAATTTGCTGAACAGCGCAACCAAATTCGGTTTCAGGTAGAACAAGCTTATTCTACCCAGCAATCTAGTTTGGAGAATGTTCAAACCGCTAATACCGCTTTAGAACAAGCCAGGGAAGCTCTACGTCTAGCGCGTTTGCGATTCCAAGCTGGTGTAGGTACTCAAACTGATGTGATTAACTCTGAAAACGACCTCACACAAGCTGAAGGTAATCGAGTTACAGCAATTTTGGATTACAACCGCGCTTTAGCTCAGTTACAACGGTCTGTTACCCTCAGAGCATTCCGTTAATTAGCTGAAACTCAACTGAATCAGTATTTTTGACTGCTGTTGTGTTTTGTAATCCACTTTGCACCTTCTATCAGAGGATCGCAGATTCCAGTAACGTTTTTGATAAAAAGCTAGCTAAAAGCCTCATTTATTCAGTGTATTAACTGGAAAGATGAGGCTTTTTAGTCCAAAAAGCAATATTGTAAATTGTAATTTTTGAGAAATTCTTTAGCGATCGCTAAAGAATTACGCCAACAAAATCTGAAGGGAAAGAGTTGTTTCAATACTTGTCGGGTTTTGGGGAAAAGGGGAAAGAAAAAACCTTTAACCTTTTCCCCAAATCCAATTCCGAGTTAAAAATCCAAAACCCGAGCAGTATTGAGAGTTGTTTTTGTGAGATACAGCATATTCGGAGTTTATGAGGTACAGTAGCAGCAATTTGTAAACCAATTTTTTAGATGTTCAGGATTAATTGAAGTGCTATTTTAATTAAACCATCGACTCCAGATGCAGTCTTAGGAGAAAATTGTTTTAAGAACGCTTTTAACTGTGACCACCAATGTTCAATGGGGTTAAATTCCGGAGAATAAGGAGACAGGTACAGAGCATTTGCACCAACAGATTCAATTAAGGGTTTAATTTCTGCGACTTGATGTGCAGGAAGATTATCCATTACAACTACTGCACCAGTCCATAATTGTGGAAGCAAAAAGTGTAAGGGTAAAGACTTTATATGCATTTCCATCCATTGAACCATTTAAAGTCATGACAGCTAAAACTTTCTTTAAGCTGATTCCCCCGATTACACTTACTTTCGCCCCTCGATAATATGGTTTAAAATCATACACCCTACTGCCGCGATCGCTTCTGGCATAAGTCCGAGTTAAACCAAGTAAAACACCCATTTCATCAATAAAAACAAGGTCTTCTGGGTCTATGTGCTTTACCTTCTCCCAATACTCTATTCTCAGCCTTTGGACTCTTTCTGTTTTCGCTTGGCTACTGCGTAAAGTCTTTTTTTTCGTGTTTGTTTTTGTTTTTGTAATGCACAGCACATTACACTTGCACATACCCAAACGTTATATTTTTCTCCAAAATACTCGCAGTATTCTGATAAAGTTGCGTCTGGATGGCTTTTAACCATTTCGGCTAATTCGCTACCGTACTCATCCAATTTACCCTTTATTGTCCCACCTT
>NZ_JAVRBQ020000175.1:0-11908 GCF_034531215.2 Nostoc sp. ChiSLP03a | reverse complement strand
AATCTAATTCAGTATTTGTATTTTTGAGTTAATTGAGGTGGCGGTTGCGCGACGTGCAACCGCCACTTCGTCCTGAACGAGCGCACGACTATTCAAGTGCAAAGTACCCACAGCTTGATAACCCGCAACTTGGGTTATTAGGTGGGATTTATTCACAGGTTCAGCAATAAGATAAGGCGTTTGCCTTGTATTCTTATACTGGCGAACCAGTTCAGGCACGCGAAACTTAAGATATTGATCCAGTCGTTCAACAGTAGCGCATTTACCTTGAATTCCTAACCCTTCTAGTAATGCAGTAGTAAAAGCACCTTGTTGTAAAGCCTCAATTTCATAAGAATATTCTTGGGGAATACAAGAAAAAATGCTGATAACTCCTTGTTGACGTGCTTCTTCTGCGGTTTGTCGCCCAATTCCTTCACCTGTTTTTTTGCCTTCATTGCGACAAGCATCCAGAATCAAGACAACATTATCAGCACCACAGCGACGCAGGCGTTCAGTCACAAAGTTAATCGCAATTGCCGTGTTTTCAATATCTTCTGGATCGCCATCACAGGGCATGAGATAATCACGGTCAGCGTATCTTATCCCATGACCACTGAAGAAAAACCAGAAATTATCTCCTGCTCCCATAAAGGGATTTTCAAATAACTGACGCAAGATTCGCAGCAAGTTAGTGCGAGTTGGACGAGTCGATTTTCCAGCAACATTAGGGGAATCATCCGAGAAGAAGAATATCCGCTCAAAATCGGCTTCATTACCCAGAAACTCCTGCATTAACTGTGCATCTCGCTTTGCATAGTTTAGCGGTTGCAGATAATCATACTGGTTAATTCCGATCGCGATCGCCCAATTTTTTGCCATCTCACTGTGATTCTTGGCGCTTGAACTTCAGCTTAATTGCTCCTTTAGTCCCAGCTTTTGCACCATTGCCAATTAATTTAACTTCTCCATCTGCACTAATTTCTACCGACAACTCAATTTCATCTAGCTGCATCTTGGAGTTGACTTTTGCTTGCTGTTGGGCTTGACTAAACAAATTCCCCACAACTTTGAGAAAGTGAGTCATATTTTGCTCTAATGTTTGAGCGCTAACCTTAACCGCATCTCCTACGCCTTTGCTAGCAATACTTTCCCTGATAGTTTCGTCTCCCCAACCGCGTGTATTACCACTCCCGCCTTTAGCACCATCAGGAATTGCTATTTGCGGCGTTTCATCGGTAACAATCCAAATGCCGTCGTCTTGAGGTGTTTCTGACATATTACTTTAAATATTTAGATGAAATTTTCCCATAAACACAGATACAAGGGTAGAGATAGCGATTCCGATTATTAAGAAATTTCAGTTACCCTGAAATTTCACTGAATATCTTGGATATTGTACCAAATACCATAGAGATGCCGAAATGTTTTACAGTCAGCTTCTTTTTGCGTCATTGAGATACTTCAAAACCAGCTTTACCCATTAGCAGTTAATAATTTAAAACAATGCATCAATCAGAAAGAAGAAGACGGTTCTCAATTTAGAGGTTGTTTTAAAAGTGGTTGGCTGTGATTTTAGGCACTAACCGATCCCCCCTAGCCCCCCTTCAAAAGGGGGGAACCGGAATCAAAGTCCCCCTTTTTAAGGGGGATTTAGGGGGATCTAGAACGTTTTGTTACCGAGAAGAAAACTTTTCAAACATCCTCTTATACGTAGAATATATTGCTACGAAGTTATTTGGAAGTGCGCCCAAAGTATGCTCTACCTAGCTTTTTATCAAGCTTGGCATCAACAAGAGAAAGTGAAAGATGGAGAGTAGGAAAAAAAATACTTCCTCCAGCCAAAACATAAGCGAAATGTAGAAGCAGCAATCCCTTGCAAAGACGCGATTCATCCCATCTCGTAAGCGTCTCGTAAATCTATCACGTCCGATCTTTCCGCAATCCAGGGAATGCGTCGCCCCTAGTAAAACAGATATCGTAAACAGAATGAAAATGCGATCGCAAAAACGATCGCCCCTTGTAGAGACGCGATTCATCGAGTCTTCTTCTATTGACGCGTATAACGATGTTTCACCCCAATCGGGAAATATTCAAAATCACCCATTGGGACTAATGTAACTTGTGGTGTTTGATATTCTACCGGAACATAATTAGCAAACTCGCTATTGAGACGTAGCAGTTGTGAAAGAATAGAAGATGCGATCGCGTCTTTTTGATCTTCACTACCCTCTACCCCGACTGCTAATTCCACAACTACAGATAAAAATCGATTCTTATCTGCATCTTCCTTTACCTGCAACACGAATTTACCCGTCACCCATTCTTGAATTCCTGGTTGTTCTAATCCTACCGTCACATTTTCGGGATAGATATTTGCACCAAAGTAAGAAACTGTAAAGTTAGAACGGCCGAAGACATAAACAAAAGGTAGCTGATGAATACCTCTTGGTAATTCTTGAGTATCAAAACGGAGATTTTCCAGTGGGTTAAATCCCCATTCTGCTAAAAATTGCAGCATGGCATCATAACTAATTATCCCGCCAGTATCCAAGATGTCATAACGCACTAAGGGAATACCGTTATCTCCCGAAAACAGTAAACCGCCATCTTGAGCTTCAAAAAAGCGAGTGAAAGGATCGTACTGTACTAGTGTGGGTAAACGCGATTCTCCAAATAAAGCTCTGGCTGCATCGGGATTTTCTGCTAAAAAACGGCGAATACAGATACTTAACGGTGTTTCATTACCCAAAACTCCCGCATCCGCAGTACCGTAAAGTGATGCAAAATCATAACAAGGATTTCGCGAACCAACTCTTTCGCCAACTAAACTCCGCCATTCTTCACTAAATACTTCTCCCGCCATCACTAATTTAATCTGATATTGCTGCCACTCCACACCACGAGCGATACCAGTATCAATCACATCTTTTAAAAATGGCGGGTATCCCAATAACACCACTTGCTCAAAACCTGAACCAAGTTCTTGGACAACTCGCAAGATTTCTTCTTTATTGTTACCAGGAGTAATTACAGTGATGGGATAACCTTTGCTAGCAAGATAACGACAGCAATTAGTGGTAAACATCCCACCTACCCAAGTGCCTAAAGTGAAACAAATCACTGCTAGGGTACGTCTGGTATCTGCATAGAAACTATCGTGAAAAATCTGTTCAAAACGTGTGGCGATTTGGAGTTCATCTGTGAAAAAACGAGGCCAAAATGTCGGTTTACCAGTAGAACCTGATGAAGCAGCTATCATGTCGCATTCTTGGAGTTGTCCGTTACGGCACAAGTCAGCTAGTGGATAACGCAGTATATAATTTTGTTTAGCGATCGCTGGTAGTTTTTGAAACTCCTCTAAGGTTTTAATAGTCGCGGGATTAATTTCCCTTTCTGCTAAAAACGCCTTGTAGGCTGGTACATTCGCCGCCACATCGTGAAATAAACTCAAAGCTGCCGAAGTTTGAGTGTTGAGATGCCTTTGCAGTAGAGTTTCTAGGGGGGTAGACAAAAAATCTTCAAATGCTTTAATTACTTGCTGATGTCTTGATTTGCCGTTCATGACACTTGCTTATTTATCCTGAAGTAGAACCAACACCGTTTAAAATAATTCGTAATTCGTAATACTCGTCTTCATGCGAGAAGCAAGCTACGTAATTCGTAGAATATCCGAAAATGAGGGTATGTGCGTTGTAGTCATTAAATAAAACCTTAATTTATCCTTCAGCACCATGCAGCTCTATTGCAGTAAACAACACACAAATAATGGTAGTAACCGCTTTTGCACCCATTGTGGCGAACCATTACCTCTTGCTGTGGGACAGGTTGTGGATAATCGCTATCAAATTATCCGTCATTTAGGACAGGGCGGCTTTGGACGCACCTATTTGGCGGAAGATATCAATAAATCTCATCAAACCTGTGTGCTGAAGGAGTTTGCACCCCAAGTACAAGAAAATCAAGATTTACAAAAAGCTAAAGAGTTATTTGAGAGAGAAGCGAATGTCCTAAAAAAACTCCAGCATCCACAGATTCCACGTTTTCACGCCTCGCTACAAGTGAAGATAGGCACTAAAGATTTTTTCTTTTTAGTGCAAGATTATGTGGATGGTGATAACTACTACCAGTTATTAGAACAGCGTGAAAGTCAAGGAAAAACCTTTAGTGAAGAGGAAGTAATCATCCTCCTGCAACAAATTTTACCTGTATTATCCTACATCCACTCACGAGATGTAATTCACCGTGATATCTCTCCCGATAATCTCATCTGGCGGCGTTCTGATAATCTACCAGTGCTAATTGATTTTGGTGGCGTCAAGCAATTGCCAGCTTCTCAAGGTTTTTGGCGTACCAAGTTGGCTGAAAATAATACTTTGCTGGGTAAAAAAGGCTACGCTCCGGAAGAACAGCTACGGCAGGGAAAGGCATTTTTTAGTAGCGATCTATACTCTTTAGCGGTAACATCACTGGTGTTACTCACAGGTCAAGAACCGCAAAAATTATACGACAGCTATCAGGGAATTTGGAGGTGGGGAAAAGAAATTCAAGTTAGTCCCAAACTAGAAGCAGTGTTAAAAAAGATGCTGGCTTATCGACCGAGCGATCGCTACCAACGAGCCGAGCAAATCCTCAGAGATTTACCATCGCCAACTGCAACTAAATCTTCAGGCAATCATATTACCACCAAGATCAAGACGATGGTAGTTGCTCCGGGAAGACAACGTGCCAGTGCTGTTATGAGCAGATTTCAGAGGCAAACACAAGCAATTGTTAAACCAGCATCTTTCCCTGTTTGGATTCGCCCTTTTGTGATGAGTTTAGGGGGAACGGCTTTAGTTGTTTTAACTGGCGCAGGTGCTTGGGCGGTAGTAAATGCAGTGATTAAGAGTGTAACTTCAATTACTATCCCATCAATTTCATTACCGCAAATCCCCCAGTTTCCCAATCCCAGCGGTAAACCAGCAGGCGACAAAGGAAAAAATAGCGATCTCCAGAAAATTATCAGTCGTCGTCAAGAACTAGAAATTACTGAAGGATTTTTTATTCGCACAGTAGATGATTTATTTTATACAAAAAAACCAGAATTAAAGGGACGTAGCCTGACATCTAAACCTGAAGATGCTGGTTTACGAGATGAATGGTCTGATATTGCCGATAATTTATTAGATAAACTAGAACAGGCTGACCTCAGTACCGCAGCTCGTCGGAAATTAGGGAACTATAGTCAAAAAGATTACGATACATTGAGACAACAAGCGCGATCGGGGCAGTTTGGCAACTATACAATCGATCAATTGACTAAAGACACAAATGAAAAATTCGATCGCTTGTTTCCCGATCAGCAGCGTAAGAAACTCAATCAACAGACTTTTGGTCAAATTTGGTATGCGATCGCAGCCGATCGAGTCAGTAAAGTACAAAGATAAAGTTAGGAGTGAGGAGTTAGAAGTTAGGAGTTATGGGTTATGAATTAGGGCAATTTTCTTTATAGACCACGGTTTCAGACCCGGAGTAGTGTAGTTAAATCAAGTAGAAAATGCTACTCGCTACTCCTTGTTATTATTAACTCCTAACTCCTAACTCTTAACTTTCCAATGAATTCAATCTATTGTTCTAAAGGACATGAAAATTCCCCAGGTAGTCGCTTTTGTCTCCAGTGTGGCGAAAATTTGTTGGATGCGCCCATGAGTTATAGTATACAACCGGGACAGACTTTAGGCGATCGTTATGCGATCGTGCGTCAAATTGGCCAAGGTGGCTTCGGACGCACTTATTTAGCTGAAGATATCAACCGTTTCCGCGAACTTTGTGTTTTAAAAGAATTTTCACCCCAAGTTCAAACCGCTTACGTTGTCCAAAAAGCTGAAGAACTCTTTGAAAGAGAAGCAAGTGTTCTTTATAAACTGCAACATCCTCAAATTCCCCGCTTTCGGGAACTGCTACGGCTAAATTTAGGGGGCAAAGAATATCTGTTTTTGGTGCAAGATTATGTAGAAGGGGAAACTTACAATTCTTTGTTAAATGCCCGGATACAACAAGGTCTGCGCTTTACAGAGACGGAAATACGGCAATTACTCCTTTCAATTTTGCCAGTATTGGAATACATTCACTCTCTAGGGGTAATTCATCGAGATATTTCCCCAGACAATTTAATGCTCCGCACTGTTGACAAACTGCCAGTTTTAATTGATTTTGGCGGTGTCAAACAAGTAGTAGCAACCGTGGCTTCCGAATATTACCAACCGGGTATGGCTGCACCTCCGCCAGCACCAACCTTATTAGGTAAAATCGGATTTGCGCCCCCAGAACAAATGCAAACAGGGTTAGTATCTCCCCACAGCGACTTGTATGCTTTAGCAGCAACAATGTTGGTTTTACTGACAGGGAAACAACCCCAAGAATTAATTGATACCTATACTCTCAGCTGGCAATGGCGACGGGAAGTTAATCTGAGTCAAAATTTGGCACAGGTATTAGATAAAATGCTATCTCCTAGACCAAGCGATCGCTATCAATCAGCCCGTCAAGTACTCCAAGCCCTGAACCCGCCCTCGGCTAACTATCCGCCAACTCAATATCCCACTCCACCACAACCCACATCTGCCACCGTCGCCGTCTCCCCACCTTCCCCAACTCCTACTCCGCGAGAAGCTAAAGCTACATATCCCTCATATCCCTCATCTTCCCCCTCTTCCTCCTGGTGGACACCAACAAAAACTTTCCTGGTGGCGGCACTAGTCGCTGGTAGTGTGGGATTAATTTGGTGGGGATTGAATAACAGGCGAGATATCGGGGAAGTCCAACCTAATCCTACAGCCAGCCCTACTCCAACTAGCGAACAACCAACCGATCCTTTAGCGCAATATACGCCAGCAGAAAGAGAACGCAAAGAAAAATTAAGCGATCGCCGTCAACAGTTGGGTATTAACCCTAGCTTCTACGTGAACTTGGTGAATCAAGTTTTTTGGGACAGAAATCCCAGTTTACGGGGACGTACTCTCGGTAATGGCCCTGAAGATGAAAGTTTACGTGCAGAATGGGATAAAACAGCTTCGGAATTGCTAGAAAAGCTTGCACCATTGAGTAATAATGCACGCCAAAAACTGGGAACTTACACAACTGCTGAACGCGATCGCTGGAAAGTAGAAGTCAACAAAGTCAACGTTGGTAGTCGTTCTTTGTATGATTTGGGAGATGCGGCTTTTTTCAGTGTATTTCCTGAGCAGCGGGGTAAAAGTTTCCAAGGCCAACCCATTGGACAAGTTTGGTACGGATTTGTTAGCGATCGACTCAGTGCAATCCTTGACGGTAGAGCTTTCCAGAAACTTGTCTTCGATCCGGGGGCTACTGGCAAAACAGTCAACGGTACTCTCCAACCTGGTGGCGGTAAAGTATTCATTGCTGGACTTGCTAAAGACCAATCTCTAGACTTGAAATTAGAAGCAAATTCTCAAGTTTTGTTATCAGTCTATTCACCTTCTGGCAAAATTCGATTTTTAGAAGATTCTACTAAGCGTAGTTTGTCAACTAAACTAACAGAAAATGGATTTTATGAGTTTGTCGTAGTTTCTACAGCAACCAAACCAATAGATTATCAACTCACTGTTATAGCAGAAAATCCTACTCCTCTCCCATTTCCAACAGGAACGCCCACGGAAACATCCACGCCAACACCAGCTCCCACGCCAACGCCAACGCCAATACCCACGCCTACAGAAACCTCCATACCTGAACCTACACCAACACCAACTCCTGAGACAACGCCATAGTACCGCAAGGCGGAAGTCAACATACAGCAGTTTGCAACTTTCAGGAGGTACACAACTAGAGAATTAAAGATAAAAATTTTTCTTTTTCCTCCTGCCTCTGCCTCAAAACCAGTCAATTTGTACCTCATGCACTTGAAATATGCTGTAATTCGTAATTGCAATTAGTAGGGGCATTACCCCGACACTAATTGTAGACCGCTAAATTTTCTTTTTTTGTAGGGGCTATGACACCAAGTAATTACGAATTACGAATTACGAATTACGAATTATTTTGACTTCCGTGCAGCGGTATTAGCTTAGACATTGTAGTAGTGTCTTTCAACCTGTCTCTACTACACCTAAACGCAACGCAATTCGCTGGTGCTTCGTTGGATCGTAGGGTCTGCCTCTGTGCATCACCTGTGAGTTGTCCCAAAAAAGAATATCTCCTGGCTGCCAAACATGAGAGTAGACTGGGGTGCAGTCTAAAACAGTCGCAAACAAATCTTCCCAGAAACGTTTTGCTTCTTCTGGTCGATCTTCCATACCAACTGCGATCGCAGTGTCCGAACCTAAATATAATCCCTTTTTACCAGTGACTTTGTGAGTGGACACAATCGGATGCAGTTTCTTCGGTACATCAGTCTCTACATTGGGTTTTTTAGAAAACATTGGTGGCGAGTGATACATCGACATCTGCTCTAATTGCTGCTGATGTTGAGGTTCTAGGTTATTGTAAGCTTCTATCATATCGAGGAACTCAGTAGTGTGAGGTTGCCCATCTACACCTTCCGGCACTTGTATTCCATAAAGCATTACAACATATAGTGCGTTCATATCCAGTCCCTCTGTACTGGGGAGACCATCTTTATCATGATGCCATTGCCACGCATATTTACCGGCTGCATCGGGAACCGGTCCCTTAGGATTGCCCAATATATAAACATATTGGCTTTGTAAGTCTGGACTAATATCAGGATCTAATGTTTTTGGAGGACCGCCAAACATAAAATCGCCAAAGGTCTGCTTGGCAAATTCTTTTAATTGTTCTGCGGTAAGCTGTTGCTGTCTGACGACTACAACGCCATGTTTCCAAAGTGATTCTTTTAATTCACGCGACTCTAGATTTGTGAGGCAGTTAAGATTGCAACCGTGTAGGACTTCAATTCCGAGTCTTGTATGGTGCTGGATTGGCTGTTGTTGTTGAGTAATTTGAATCATTATTATGCATTTATTTTGGGAGCAAACTATATAGTTAATTAGTGTAGATAATAAATTTGTGTAGTAGTATCTTATTTAAAACAGTTAACAAAGTGTATTAAACATTAAAGGGGCTACTAATCAAAGTCTGTCGGTAAATCTGGTTGGCGATAATGTTGAAAAAGTCGATTGATTTGTGCTGGTGTCACACGTCCGAGAGAAAGTTCTGGTAACGCATTTTCAGGGAAAAAACCTACTTCTTCAGTTTCAATACTTGATGATGGAGAACCACCAATAAGTTCACAGTGAAAAAACAGTTTGTAGACATAAAATGGTAACGGTGGATGTCCCTGTTTGTTTCTGTCATAGACTGCTAGGAGTTTGATAGCGCGTGCTTGATATCCCGATTCTTCATATACTTCTTTCACAACTGCCTCACTGGGCGACTCGCCAACATCAGCCCATCCACCAGGTAAAGTCCAACAGCCGTCTACTCGTTCCTTGACTAACAATATAGTATCATCACGAAAAATTGCTCCTCGCACATCAACTTTAGGAGTTGCATATCCTAATTCACAGCTAAATAAATCGAGGACATAGCTGTATTCTACATTTGAGTAACTCGCCATGATTTCCGTGGCGATCGCTCGTAATTGTTTGTAACGTTCAATATCAAAAGGGTTTTCACAATAGGTTAAACCATTTTGAGCGATCGCTTGTAACTTCTGTCCCCATTCTAGCCATTTAGGTTGCATATATTTTTCTATATAGGGGCTTGGATCTTAGGTATTGGGGAAAGGTGACAGGTGACAGGCGATCGGGAATAATTTGTACCCTGTAACCTGTACTCTATTCCCTTCTTCAGTCCCTAGTCCCCAGTCCCCAGTGCCTACTTACGCATCATCTAAAGCTGTAATTCCAGGTAATTCCTTGCCTTCAAGTAACTCCAAGCTAGCGCCGCCGCCGGTGGAGATGTGGCTCATTTGGTCGGCTAAACCAACCTTTTCCACAGCCGCTACTGAGTCGCCACCGCCAATGATGGTAGTTGTGCCAGTTTTACCGATATCGGCGAGGGTATGAGCGATCGCTTCCGTACCTGCGGCAAACTTATCAAACTCAAACACACCCATAGGCCCGTTCCAAATTACCGTTTTGGTATCTGCAAGGGCATCTTGGAAAACTTTTACTGAGTCTGGACCAATATCCAAACCCATACCATCATCGGGGATGTTCTCAATGCTGACGGTTGTCGCATTAGCATCAGGAGCAAACTTATCTGCTGATACTATATCTGTAGGTAACAAGAAAGTAACACCCCGTTCCTTAGCCTTAGCTTCCAAAGACTTCGCTAGTTCCAGCTTGTCTTCTTCTACCAACGATTTACCAACACTCAAACCACGGGCTTTGTAGAAGGTGAAAATCATCCCACCACCGATGATCAGCTTGTCGCACTTCTCCAGCAGTGTTTCAATTACGCCAATTTTACTGGAAACTTTGGAACCGCCAATAATTGCCGCCAAAGGACGTTGGGGATTTTCAATGGCGTTTTGCAGATATTCCAATTCCTTCTCAACCAAATATCCAGCCACAGAAGGACTGAGGAATTTAGTCACACCTTCAGTAGAAGCATGGGCGCGGTGTGCAGTACCAAAAGCGTCATTGACATAAAAATCAGCATTAGCGGCCAATTTTTTCGCAAATTCTGGGTCGTTTTTCTCTTCTTCTGGGTAAAAACGGACATTTTCGAGTAACAGCACTTGGCCATTTTGCAAGGCGCCAACTTTAGCTGCGACTTCATCACCAATGGAGTCATCAGTTTTAATGACTTCTTGCCCCAGTAACTCAGACAGACGCTTGGCAACGGGAGTTAGGCGTAATTTGTCATCCACACCCTTGGGACGGCCAAAATGGCTGGCGAGAATGACCTTAGCTCCCTTCTGCGTCAAATCTTGGATGGTTGGTAGAGCGGCGCGAATACGAGTATCGTCGGTAATGTTGCCTTGATCGTCCACAGGCACATTAAAGTCAACCCGCACTAAGGCACGTTTCCCAGAGATATCAGCCGAAGATAAACTTGCTAAACTTTTTTTGGACACACCAAACTCTCCTGATTGCCTTTTTGTTATTGTTTTGAAAGTAGAACCATCAAGATTTTACCGGAGTCAGGGGTACCCAAGTGACAGATATATTTAAGACGGTATTATTTCCTATCGATCAAAGCCGGGAAACGCGGGAAGCTGCTGACGTTGTAACCAACGTAGTCAAAAAGTACAGCAGTCGCTTGGTGCTGCTGTCTGTGGTAGAAGAACCACCAAAAGACGCGCCTAGTGCCGACGATCCGATGGTGTCGCCAGAGGTAGTTGCAAAACTGCTGGAAAATGCCCAATCTTTATTTTCTGGGCAAGGAATTCAATCTGAAACCTTAGAAAGGCAAGGTAAACCAGCTTTTACGATCTGCGATGTCGCTGATGAAATCGGGGCAGATTTAATTATCATGGGCTGTCGAGGGCTAGGTTTGACTGACGAGGGAGCGGATGATAGCGTTACCACTCGCGTGATTAACCTTTCACCTTGCCCAGTGTTGATTGTGCCTTAGCAGTGTGTTGCCGAATACTAGTTGTAGTGCGATCGCTAATAAAAAGTTCTGCGGTTGTTGTAAAAAGGGGGCTGAGGAAGGTTGTCCTAGATTTAGTAGTGCTAAATAAAGGCATCAAGTTTTAGCCTTAAGCAAGCATTATTGACTCCTACCTCCTGTCCCCTGCCTCCTTAAACCTTAGCATTTTGAATTTTTTGATTATCTAATTTTCTGATTCCTCCAAAAAAAATTAACCAAACTACTACTAACCCAAGTTGCTAGTTATGCTTGCAGGTGTTCAGGTGGCATTGCATAAGCAATAAAATCCCCTCCAGAGGAAAAATTAGGAGGGGTAATGTTAAACGAAATAATTACAATTTATGCTATCACTGATGACCTATTG
>NZ_JAVRBQ020000174.1:0-41025 GCF_034531215.2 Nostoc sp. ChiSLP03a | reverse complement strand
CGAGCTTAACAAAATTGAGCGATGTTGGTCATGGTTAAAAAGCCGAATTCGTAAGCAAATAATTCAATTTGGCTGTCTGAGAGATGCGATGGAAGCTGTGCTTCACACAGCGGCTTAACCGCCTTGGCGGTTGCTATAGCTGATTGCCATACCCATATCTGATCGCTACAAGCAAGCGTTCATTCCAAAGCTTATGGTGTACTTCAGTTTGCAGATATTGAATACGGAATTTCTCACTTCCATCAAGTTTTGTCGAAGTACTAATTTGTCATCAATTGCAACCAGAAATTATTTATTTTTTATCCCAACGCCTACGGCGGGCGGTTACGCCATCGCTCTGAAGGCGGGCAAAACAGTGCCTTCCAGTTAAAAAAATATCCAATTGTAGGGGTGTAAAACCTTGTGCCCCTACAAATCTAGAAATCATTTGGGATAATTTATTTTTTGCAAATCCCTAAGAGACTATTATGTTCCCGGACGAGAGCGAATACGATCGGGTATATGATGGCGATCGCCTAATATTTCTAATAAGGGACCATTAACGTCAAATTTAACCATACTTACCGAGGCGACCAAAATATTCACCCGATAGCGATAGCGTCCCAAATCAATTCCCAGTAAACTGCAAAGCATAATCCGAATCGTGGCTTTATGAGAAACTACTAAAACATTACCTTGGGGATGTTTTTCTTGAATTTCAGCAATTACAGGCATAGAACGGTTAGCAATATCTACCGCAGTTTCTCCACCTAGTGGTGCATTCCAAGCTGGTTCTGTCACCCATTTTAGATAATTCTCTGCGTAATTCTCTTGAGCAAACGATTTACTCTTAGTTTCCCATTCGCCGTAACTACCTTCTCTAAGTCCGTCACGCAACTGCATATCTATACCGATAGCATCACAAAATGGCTTGGCAGTTGCAATTGTGCGTTTCATTGGGCTAACATAAACCCCTTCCCACTTCAATTGTTGATAAACATCGGCAAAAGCGGATGCCATCTCCATCCCCTCTGTTGTCAACTCCGCATCAGTTTCACCGCAGAAATTACCACTTTGACTAAAAGTAGTTTCTCCATGTCGCAGTAAATATAAATTGAGTGTCATAACTTGTATCGCGATTGGGATAAAGGAGTTTGTGCAAAGATAAACTACCATCATCTCGCAATCGAGTCTGTGACACCAGGACAAAGTAATCAACCCAAAAAAAAAGTCAATCAACCACAATCCCCATCCCTTATCGTAAAATCTGGTCAATCATCCTATTGGCTTGCGAATCGTAACTACCCCCAAATAAATTGAAGTGATTCAAAATGTGATACAGGTTATAAAGTGTTTTTCTCTGCTCATAGCCTAAATCTAACGGAAACACCTCGTTGTAACCTTTATAAAATGCTGCTGGGAACCCACCAAATAATTCTGTCATGGCGATATCAACTTCGCGATCGCCAAAATAAGTTGCTGGATCAAATATCACTGGTTCCCCCGATGCAGTACACCCAGCATTTCCACCCCATAAATCGCCGTGTACTAACGAAGGTTGCACCTGATGATTTGCCAATAGTTCCGGGATAGCTGTTAGTAACTTGTCTTGCTGGGGAAAATTACCTCCCCGCCGCCTTGCCAACTGAAATTGATAACCCAGGCGATGTTTAATATAAAATTCTGTCCAGTCTGCTGTCCAAGTATTGATTTGCGGCGTGGAACCAATAGTATTGTTAATTTTCCAACCAAAACCTTGACTGCTGCTCACTTTATGCATCGCTGCTAACTTGCGCCCCATTTCTTGCCATCGCGGAGCGTCTCGTAGAGAAGAATTGCTGTTACCGCTACCAAGTTCCAACCATTCCAGGACGATGTAGCTAGAATTCTCAGCAGTACCCCAGCAAATTGGTTTGGGGATGCGAATACTAGCTGTTGCGATCATTTGCTCTAAACCCAACGCCTCAGCTTCAAACATTGCAACTTGGGATGCAAGATTTTGTTTGACGAAGTAGGTTATCTCACCATTAGAGACAGCATAACCTTGGTTGATGCACCCGCCACCAACCGATCGCCTTTGCTGACTTTGAAATTTTTCGCCAGTCACCTGGCTAATATGGGTGTCGATTTGAGTCCACATGATTAAATAAAAGTTAGGAGTTATGAGTTATGAGTTAGAAGTAAGAAGCTAAATAAAAGTTAGGAGTCAGGAGTCACAATCATGGCTTTTTACTCATAACTCCTCACTCTTAACTCCTAACTCTAAAAGGGCTTGACAAAAACTACACCATAAGCATCTGGAGATAGATAATCTTTGGCTGCTTGCATCAAGTCTGTTGCATCTTGGCTCTGAATGATCGCTGGGTAGTTAAAGGCGGGTTCCAAATCTCCTACCAAAGATTGATAATAACCATACAACCCAGAGCGATCGCTTGGTGTTTCGTTGCCAAATATAAATTTGTTAGCTACTCGCCGCCGTATACGGGCAATTTCTGATTCTGTTATCAACTCTGTCTGTAGTTTGCTAATGTGTTGAGCGATCGCATTTTCTACAACTGGTAAATTTTCTACTGCGCATTTAGCGGAAATATAAAATACCCCTTGTAGCTCGTTGCTCATGTCGCTCACAGAAATTGAAGAAACTAATCCCCGTTCCTCCCGTAAATCCCTCACTAATCTTGATGTCCGTCCGTGTCCCAAAATTCCGGCTAAAACATCCAATCCATAGGTACGATCTAACTGAGTCATTCCGGGAACCCGCCAAACCATTACTAGTCTTGCTTGTTGCAGACTTTCATCAATAAATTCTTGACGAACAATTTCTGTAAATGGTGATTCAGGATTCAGTGACGAGTGGCTAGAGACGCGATTAATTGCGTCTGTAGTGGGCAATGGAGAGTTGCGAGTAACTTTTGTAAATCCTTCCGCAACTGTTGCAATTAATTCTTCCACGGGCAAATTGCCCACAGCCACAGCCGTAATTGATTGGGGTTGATACCAATTAGCATGAAAATCTCGCATCTGCTGCGGTTTAAGTCCGGCAATCACCGATTCTGGCCCCAATACCGCACGGCGATAGGGTAGATAATCAAAAGCTGTCTCCATTGCCCGCCGATATGTACGCCGCTGGGGATTATCCTCTGAACGCCTAATTTCTTCTAAAACTACCAATCGCTCGCGTTCAAAAGCATCATCAGGAATACTCGCATTTGATACTACATCTATTTGTAGTGGCGCAAGCTCGGCAAAATCTTTGGGGGCAGTAGTTATATAGTAATGAGTATAGTCTTGGCTAGTAGCGGCATTAGTAACAGCACCCCGTTCTTCAATTCGACGTTCAAACTCGCCGCTTGCCAGTCGTTCTGTTCCTTTAAAAATCATGTGTTCTAAAAAGTGAGCCATGCCGTTAATGGCATCAGGTTCGACAGCAGAGCCAACTTTTATCCATAAGTTGAGGTTTACGGCTTCAACTGGCATTTGCTCGGCAATGATTGTCAAACCATTGGGCAATTGGTGCAGCGTCGGAGCATTGAGACGGGGAAGTTTCCGCAGGGTTGAGGTCATTGCTACTTGTGTGTGAGGAGCATGTTACTCTCTTATCTTATCTGCGACTATAAAATAAACACTGCGATCGCTTCTCTACAAAAAAAGAAGCGATCGCATTAGCAAGATACGCAAAGAAGACTTGACAGCTTGTGTACTTCATCAACTTGAAATTAGCTGTATATACCCGAAACATCTATCCAAAGTTTTGAAACGCTAGATAAATGCCAACTAGACACGCACTCGAAAGCAATGTTTGATTAACATACATAGAAATCAATACCCTCTTAGAGTTGATAAGGGCTTTACTTATAAAAGTTAGCAGAAGTAAGTTTCTTAATTTCTGCTTAACTATCTATATTGATGCAATACCCAGTCTCCTATCTGTCATATCTGTCATATCTATCGTTTCGATCGTATCTGTCATATCTATCGTTTCTGCGATCGTATCTGTCATATCTATCATTTCGATCGTATCTGTCATATCTGTCGTTTCTGCGATCGCCAACTGAAAACTCAGCTCGGCAACCATTTTTCACCCAAATACGATTTCTCCGATAGCCCCAATTTCCTCTACAACTGGTGTTAGACAATTGCCTAACAAGCCTCACTCTGCCTCTTGAATTTACCGAACAAGTATTTCTTCGATTATTTTGGCTTGCACAAGTTATTATCTCGTCAGCTGAAGCTGGGGCAGCAAGACTCAAAAGTGTACCTATACTAAGACTGGCCGCGACAAAAGTCGCAGCAATTGTGGGAAGGCGCATAATCATAATAAAATGCTAGATTTATTCCAAATCTTAGAAACAAAAACTATAGTAATTCTAGCAAATTGCATTCAGAGCCAATGAATGAATCAGATTAAATGCAAAAAATATTTGCACTTTTAACTTCATCAAAGACAACAGCTTCTATCAAGCACCTAAGCATTGCAAGGGGTGGAACTATTCTTGTGCTACAATATCTATTTCAATCGTTTATACAAAAATTGATACTATTAATTTTTATAAAGCTTTAAGAGGTAAAAAACTATCTAGTTCAATTGGATATATTACATTTACAATCCATTATGTTGGGGAATTAATTTTAACTTCAGGAAGATTAGTAGCTTGCACTCTACTTGCTTGTTCTGATAGTGAAGCTTTTCAAAAGTCCTTACCAATTGCTAAATATTCTGTTTTATTAATTGTTGCTCTGTTAACTCTGTCACTGAGTTTTGAATATTAAAATAACGTGAGTTCGACGAGTGCTATTTTGATCTCTCCCCCAGCCCCTCTCCTACCGAGAGAGGGAAGCAAAAAGCTTCTAATCTTGTTATATCATGTTCGGTAAATGACTTATGATTAAGCTCCGATTTTAATCCACCAATGAAAACTAGTTAACCCTTGAATCAAATCTTGCTGTTGAAGTAAAGTTTGACAGCGATGAAATACAATTTCTTCCAAATCATTGAGGGTCTCAAATGTTTGATTGGCAATTGGTTCGTTAACTAAAGTCCACAATCTTTCAGCAGGTTGTAATTCGGGTGAATGAGAGGGTAAAAATGTCAAATGAAGCCCTTCGGGAAGCTCTAGGTTTTTACTGGTATGCCACCCAGCCTGATCCACAACTAAAAGAATGCGTTTATCAGCACCTAAACCGAATTCACGAGCAAAATCTGCTAAAACCTGGTTAAATAGTTTGGTATTTACGTAAGGAAGAATCCACCAATAACTTTCTCCGGTTTGGGGATGTAGAAATGCGTACAACCATAACCACTTGTATCTCCAGTTGACATTAGCGATTGGTGTTTCCCCTTCGGGAACATAAATTTGTCGAATGATTGGCTTGAGTCCTAAACGATGCTCATCCTCGCACCAAAGTTGAATTTCTGCATTCGGGTAAGTAGTTTTGAGTTGTTCAACTTCCGTAGCTAGTTTTTTTTCCAGGCTTCTTGCTCAAAGTAGTCACTTTCTGTATGACATGGGCGAGGTACTCTTAACCTAAAAGTCATCTGCCGTAATATCTCCCACCCTCTGTATCTACTAATCTTTGTCCCTGTAACTTCACTCAACCAATCTGCAACTTTTCGTCCATTCCATAATCCCCCATCTGGTGCTTTTGACTGCAAAACTTGCCATAGCTGCGCTTGATAGATGTCATCTATTAACGTTTTTGCTCCTTGATTTTGACTACGGCGATCGCCTATTCCACAGATGCCGAATTCGTTATACCTTTTCACCAATGCGTATATCCATGTTCTGCTATGGCCTGTAACTTCCTCAACCTCGTCAGTTTTTTTCCCCTGCGCTAATAACCATAAAACTTGATATTGACGACTTTCTAACGCATTTTTTGCCTGTCGATAAAGCTGTTCTAACTCCGAAATATTTAAATGCGTGGCTATGCTAATCCGTTTCGGCATATTTCATAATTTTTCTACCTACTTTTATCATAAGTGATTATACGAACATGATATTACTCCTCGCTCTCCCAAAAGGCGAGAGAGGCTGTCCGGGAGAGGTCTGTCGAACTCACGTTAAAATAATCAAATTGCAGTTGGATTATACAAGTAGTACTCCAACTCAAAGAGCGCAAAAGGTTTGTTTTGCTTCCAAAACACTGGGTGATAGAGCGCACCTTGGGTTGGCTTGTTTGGTATCGGCAACGAAACAAACGATATTGCTGTGTATGCCGCCTAATTTGGATAAAGTCGAGTTAAGACTTTGGTTTATAAGTCGAAGCAACGTGTAATTCTTTCAACTGTTTAGCATCTACACTCGAAGGCGCATCTGTTAACAAACAACGTGCTTGTTGTGTCTTCGGAAAAGCAATGACATCCCGAATCGATTCTTCGCCAGCTAGCAACATTACTAAACGATCTAAACCGTAGGCGATGCCACCATGCGGCGGTGTACCATATTCAAATGCTTCTAAGAGAAAGCCAAATTTACTTTGTGCTTCTTCAGGAGATAAACCGATCGCTTCAAACACTTGCTGTTGAATTTCTCGCTGATAAATCCGCAGACTTCCGCCACCAATTTCTACACCGTTGAGTATCAAGTCGTAAGCTTGGGCGCGTGCAGTTTTTAAGTCGCTCAAATCATCAGGATGTGGTGCTGTAAACGGATGATGTAGTGCTTCTAGGCGCTTTTCGTCAGCATTCCACTCAAACATCGGGAAATCTGTAATCCACAGTAAGTTAATTTTTTCGGGATCGATTAAGTTAAATTCTCTAGCGATCGCTTGTCGTAATCTATCTAAAGTTTTATTAACTGTAGCAGTTTCCCCTGCCCCAAACAACAGCAAATGTCCAGCTTTTGCACCTGTACGGCGCAAAATTTCTTGTTTTTGTTCTTCGCTTAAGTTGTCTTTAATCGCCCCAATGGTGTCAATTTCGTTATCATCTCTGACGCGGATAAAAGCTAAACCTTTAGCACCGGCTTCGCTAGCTTCTTTAAATAAATCGCCACCTGGTTTAATACGGACATTAGAAATTACATCGTTACCATTGGGAATGGGGAGGATTTTGACGATACCACCATTGGTAACAGTATCCCGAAAGACTTTGAAACCAGAGTCTTTGACGATATCTGAGACATCAACTAATTCCAAACCATAGCGTGTATCTGGTTTATCACTACCGTAGCGTTCCATCCCCTCAACATAAGTGAGACGGGGGAAAGGGCGCTGTAACTCAATGCCTTTAACTGTTTTGTAGATATGGCAAATTAAATTCTCATTTAGTTCGATAATTTCTTCTTGGGACATGAAGCTCATTTCCATGTCCAACTGCGTGAATTCTGGTTGTCTGTCGGCGCGTAAGTCTTCGTCACGAAAGCAACGGGCAATCTGATAATATCTATCTAAACCGGATACCATCAGCAATTGTTTAAATAACTGGGGTGATTGCGGCAAAGCATACCACTCACCAGGATTGACGCGACTGGGTAGAACATAATCCCGCGCTCCTTCTGGGGTAGAACGGGTAAGAATTGGGGTTTCGACTTCGATAAAACCTTCCAAATCTTCTAGATAACGACGCATGGCTTTGACAATTTGATGACGCAGTTGCAAATTTTGCGCCATACGTTCGCGTCGCAAATCCAAATAACGATATTTCAGCCGTAAGTCTTCCCGCACTGTTTCGGTGTCAGCTATAGAAACTTGGAAAGGTAACTGTTTACGAACAGCATTGAGTAGTTCAATGTTATCAGCGTAAATTTCCACCTCGCCTGTGGGGATGCGGGTATTTAACGATTCTTCAGGACGTTGTGTTACCCTACCAGTGATTTCGACAACATATTCATTTCGCAGGGCGTTCGCATATTCGTAAGAATCTGGGGTGCGTTGAGGATCGCTGACGATTTGGACAGTTCCAGAGCGATCGCGTAAATCTAAAAATATCACACCACCGTGATCGCGGCGACGGTCTATCCATCCGTAAAAGGTAACAGTTTCTCCAATATGTTCTTTTCGGAGTTCGCCGCAATAGTGAGTTCGCATAAGTCTTAGTTATTGTTTCCGGGCTAGATTAGCAAGAAAATGTCAAAGCCTTCCCATTATCTAGCATCAATAGTAATTGTAGTAGTTCTGGTGAAAGAAAAAATCAAATAATCTCACACTATATTAGGACTTACGGATTCACAGACTCACAGGATTTGGAGAATAAGTTGCGCTCATTTTTCCATTCATGGATGATAACCAGTATTAGCAAATAAACCACCCTTGGATATGACACCTGCAAAAAATTCTTCAAACGAATCCCCAAAGCTGCAACGCAATACACTGCAATTGCGCCATGCGCTCGTCATGGCAGTTGCTGCGATGTCTCCTGTGGGTGCCATCTTTTTTAATACCATTCCCCAAGCGGGACTCGTCGGTGCAGCAATGCCGTTGTGCTACATCATTGGTTTTGGGGTGGCTCTGCTGGTTGCTCATCAAATCAGCATACTTGCAGCCGAGTTCCCCACAAGTGGCTCATTGTATACCTTTGTGACTCAAGGATTAGGAGTACACTGGGGCTTTCTCGCTGGCTGGTTGAGTTTAATTTCCTTTGGTGTAGCTATTGCCTTTGTCTTTCTAGTAATGAGTGCGAATTTTCAAGATTTGTTGCTGCACTGGTTTGGCGTACACCTAAACTGGACATTATGGTATTGCTTGTTTGCTTTGATCGTCGGGGCAGTGTGTTATCGCGGCATTCGCTTCTCGCTGCAATTGGATCTGACGCTATTGATGTTTGAACTCGGCGTTTGTCTGTTGCTCGCGCTCATCGTGTTCATCCAAGCTGGCAAAACTGGACAACTGACGCTCGTACCCTTGACGCTGACAGGATTACCACAGCAGAGCAACCTGGTTGCGGGTGTTATTTTGTCCATCCTCAGTTTCGTCGGGTTTGAATCTGCAACCACGTTGGGTGAAGAAATTCAAAACCCTCGCCAGTCAATTCCAAAAGCGACGACGATCACCCTAGTCTTAGTCGGCGTGTTCTATGTGCTGATGTCATATGTGGCAACGGTGGGATATGGCATTCATAACATGGCAGCCTTTGCTCAAGATGCTGCCCCCTTCGATACGATTGCGCGTCACGTTTGGGGGAATGGGTTTGCCTTATTGATTGATTTTGCCGGAATTCTGGCTGGATATGCCTGTGCCGTTGCCTTTCTCAACGCTGCTGCTCGGATTGTCTATGCCATAAGTCGAGAAGAACTATTTCCCCGTTGGTTGATGCACATTCATCCTACCTATCACACACCGACAAATGCCATTCTCGCATTGTGTGGCAGTTCTGCGGTGGGGCTGGGGTTGGGAATGCTGTGGACACCGATTCAGGCGTTTGCCTTTCTGGGTACAGTTTTAACGCTCGCTGCCCTGGCGATCTATGGATTGACTAGTTTGGCGTGTTTTCGATATTTTTCGACAAAACGCCGCGCTCGGTTGGAGCGAAACTCTACGATTCGCTTTGGTTGGTTGCGTTATGTTCTGCTACCTTGGCTCTCGATAATCGTGATTACTGGTGTTATAGTTGGCACTCTTTATCCCCCTCCACCAGCGCCGCTTCACTTAGCACCAGTTGTCGTTTTAATTTGGCTATTCCTGGGCATTGGAATGTTAAGGTTCCTGCAAACTCACAAACCCGAAGCTATTCGTCAGGCAGGTAGACTATTTGTCGTTGATGAGACTGAAACCCTCAGTTGAAGAATGTACTACAGCCTCTTAATAAAAAGTAAAGACTTAGTACAATTTTGCGTAAAAGCGTAACGTTTTTAATGCAGAGGGATGCATTAACAATGCGGCCGACGCATTAACATTGTATCGGGATGCAATGGCATTGCAGGGGCACGCATTAACATTGTATCGGGATGCAATGGCATTGCAAGGGCACGCATTAACATTGTATTGGGATGCATTGGCATTGCAAGGTATCGCCAAATTTAATTCGCTACGAATTAATAAAATGCTGTGAATACTATAGGATTAACTTTTTGTCAATGCGTAAGTCCTAGATAATATTCAGTTATTTTGGTTGATTAGGACGGTTTTCTTGAGAAGAGGCTCCGCCATCGCCAGGAGGATGAGGTGGAACACCTAATGCGTCGATCAACTGTTGTTCAGTGACACCCAACTTTGTCGCTGCGGCTTTCAAATCAGGTCTGGGTGGGCGCTGAGTGCGATCGCCTGGATTTGGCGGATTGGCAGGAACTCCTAACGCATCCTTTAACTGTGTTTCTGTAACTCCTAACTTTGTCGCTGCGGCTTTCAAATCAGGTCTGGGTGGGCGTTGATTGCGATCGCCTGGATTTGGTGGATTAGCTGGGACTCCTAACGCCGCCTTTAACTGGGCTTCTGTAACTCCTAATTTGGTTGCTGTGGCTGCAAAATCAGGTCTGGGTGGGCGTTGATTGCGATCGCCTGGATTTGGTGGATTGGCTGGAACTCCTAACGCCGCCTTTAATTGGGCTTCTGTAACTCCTAATTTGGTTGCTGCGGCTGCAAAATCAGGTCTGGGTGGACGCGGCCGTTCGTTTGATGGTTCGTTGGGCGGTTGTTGCGCCTGTGCAATTCGCTCGAATTGATTAGCAGCATTTGCTTGATTGAGTGAAATCAAACCAAATGTGCCAACCAGAACAGGAATCGCTGTTACTACTAATACTCTACGAATATTCATTATCAACACTCAAAAGATAAATTGTTTACATTTCTGATTCAACTAACCCAAAATTACACTTCACCCTGGTTCTGAATTACAATTGTGTAATTTTTGTCATTTAAGCCCTAAGTCTTGTACTAAAATCATGTAATTCTCAGCCCAACATTAAAAGTTGCTGCGTAACCTTGTCCATTCTTGGTGAGCTTGAGCACCATTTGTTCGCCATCACCTTGAAAAATTCCGTCTTCAGCATTCTTCAGCGTGCGCTGTCCCTTGCTGGCATAAGGTGTCTGGGTATGTACCCGATCGGTGATCGAATCATCAAAATATAGCTGCGATGTAAACTCATAACGCTGCTTTGATGTTGCATCAGTGCGAACCTTAAAGTGAATATGGACGGTTCTGCCTTGATACCAACCAGGGTAAATGGTTGTGAACTGGACAGTTCCATTCACGTTGCTTACTTGATAGCCGCGCAAGAACTTTTGACCGACGGTACTAAAACTTTGGTCTGTCACATCTGAATAAACACCAAGTGCGTCACAGTGCCAAACATCTACGATCGCACCTGCAACTGGTGTACAGCCAGTAGTGCCAATTTGAGAAACTTGCAGTGTCAGAAGGAGTGGCACACCGTCTTTCACCGAACCATCCGCCGGATTGGAACGGATATCGGAGCGGTTAAGCTTCTCATCCACAAAATAAGGGCCTTCGGTCTGTTCTAGACTGACGACACAGGCAGGCAACGTAGCAGAATTGCTTGCAGATGAACTTGGGACGGCTAAACTAGACTTTCTTGGTATGCATCCAACTACAAGTATTGCCGTTCCGGCTGCCCTCAATAGAGCAAGTACATCTCTTCGACTGAAAATCAGATTTAATTGGCGATTTTTGTTGTTCATGATCGCAGTCCACCCTGCTTTTTAATTAATTGCGATCGCAGTAGTTTGGTAAGGCGAAATACAAAGGCGCTTCAATTAACGATTATTGTGTTCTACCCGGTTTTGAACTGCTTCTTGATTATGAGGTTGGGGACGTTGGGGAGTACGCTTTTTCTGATGTGGACGAAGTTTAGAATGTCTGATTTGTGGTTTTTCATCAGATATTTGCCGTTTGTTGGGCTGTTGTGAAATCTCGGCGTTCCGATGAGGTGGATTAGCGGCATTTGCCTGATTGGGTGCAACAAAACCGAATGTACCAATCAAAAAAGGAATTGCGGCTACAGCTAAGACTCGACGGATATTCATAAAAATCAACCTTCAAAAGCTGGGGTGTTCATATTTCTAATTGAGCCACCTCAAAATTACAGCTTTCCTATTTTCTAAATTACAGTTTTGTAATTTGAATAAAAAATAATTAATTTAGAATAGAAGAATATATGAATTAATAAAAGCTTGTGAACGTTCTGTTTGTCGAAGATGAAGCGAAAATTGCTAACTTTGTCCGGGCTGGATTAAAGGAGCAAGGATTTGTTGTAGACTACTGCGATAACGGTGATGACGGATATCTGCGGGCATTAGACAACGAATATGATGCGATCGTACTCGACATTATGATGCCGGGAAAAGATGGACTAGCGATTCTAAAACTGTTACGGCGGCAAGGTCGGAATGCTCCGGTGATTTTGTTGACGGCTCGGAATGAATTAGACGATCGCTTGCAAGGGCTAAATTTGGGAGCGGATGACTATATCGCTAAACCGTTTTTTGTGGAAGAATTAGCAGCTAGAATTCATGCCGTTGTGCGCCGGAGTGTGAGCGATCGCCAAAATCTACTTTGCGTTGGGCCGATCAAACTCGATCGCATCACTAGGGAAGTCACTTGCGATCGCCAAGCGATAGAACTCACCACCCGCGAGTTTAATCTTCTAGAATATATTATGCGTTCTCCCGGACGGGTTTTCACTCGTACCCAAATCCTAGAACACGTTTGGGGCTACGACTTTAACCCTAACACCAACGTTGTAGATGTTTGTATCCAACGAATTCGTAAAAAGATTGATCCCCTTGATGAAGCAGTCTGGATTGAAAGCATTCGAGGGGTTGGATATCGATTTCGCAAGCCAGATTCTCGATCGTGAAACTTCCTTCATTTCGACTCCGCATTGCTCTGTTGTCTGCGGCTCTAGCTGGCAGCACATTAGTCGGATTTGGCGCGGTTTCCTGGTTTCAGATTTACAATGCTAAGATTAGCCGCCTGGATGCAGAACTATTAAATCACTTGATGCGGGCAACTCCGAACTTCCCTCCACCAGAGGAACCTCCCGCTGGCGCAGCATCTTCTAGAAGAGAAAACTCGCGCGAGCGATCGCGATGGCAGTTTTACGAAGATTCCTTATCTTATGCTTTCGGAACCAATACAAAAACCCCTGTCGCCCTGGTGGTGCTGGACGCAAATAACAACATCCTTTATCAATCCAACTCCCTACCTACCGACCTTGAGGTAAATCGTCTGTTGCTGAAGCGTCTTGAGTTGACACCTCAACCACCGCCCCCGAAGAGAGAACCACCACCTTTACCCTCCACTACCAATCCATCCTTTGAGCGGCCACCACTGATTCGTCCACGCCCACCTCAATTTGTCACAGAGCGGACAACAACCGCAGTCTGGCGGATTGGGGCAGCTAAATTTCCCAATGCTCAGATTGCCATTGCCGTTAGCTTGCAAGCCGTAGATCGAGATATGGCTACCATTCGCAATATCTTCCTGGTTTCAATTCCGGGAGCGCTGCTGTTGGTTGCAGTGGGAGCATGGTTAGTTTCTGGTGGTGCTTTACGTCCCATCCGGCAATTAACAAGCGTAATTCAACAGGTAACTGTCAAAGGGCTAGATCAGCGAATTCCCATTGGGACAACTGATGTTGAATTTGTCGAACTGATTCAGGTGTTTAACCTGATGTTGTCACGCTTGGAACGTAGTTTTACCCAAGCTTCCCGTTTTAGTGGTGACGCGGCTCATGAACTGAAAACCCCACTGACTATTTTGCAAGGCGAACTAGAACGAACACTCCAACAAGTCGATCCCGGTAGTGAAGTACAACAGCGCTTAAGCAACCTGTTAGATGAGGTGCGCCGCCTGAGTGGAATTATGCGAAAACTCTTGCTGCTATCTCTGGCAGATGCCGGAAAAATGAGCTTGTATCTGGTTGAAGTGGATATGTCTGAGTTGCTAATGGAGATGCTAGAAGATGTGGAAATGCTAGCTCCCCATTTGACTGTGGAAACTGACTTTACTGATAAATTGCGGGTAAAAGGCGATCGCGATCTTTTAATTCAAATTTTGCAAAACCTATTTAGCAATGCAATTAAATACAATCTCGCCAACGGCTGGATACAAATTCGCGCTCATCAAACTCCAACAACTCTTCACGTCACCATTGTCAATACATCAAAAGATATTCCACTCAGCGATCGCGATCGCATTTTTGACCGATTTTATCGCGGCGATCCCTCACGTAACCGCAAGGTAGAAGGAATCGGACTAGGACTGAGCCTAGCCCGAGAAATTGCCAGGGCACATCGTGGCAACCTTACCCTTGATTTAACACCTTCTGGTCAAACAGCATTCACCCTCACCTTACCGATGAAGTAATCCCTCTTTTGTTACTACAATAAGCCGGAAAAAGTAATACCAATTTGAAAAAAGAATGCAACAAACACACCATTTGTAGAGACGCGATTCATCGCGTCTTTACCCAAGAATGTGTTGCAATCATTAATTGAATCGGTATAAGTACACAAACCCCCTTGAAAAGTTTTCCAGGAGGGTTTTTTTGATTTATTTAGAGCGATCGCACAAGCTCATTGCATTGATTAATTCAAAGCATCAGCAATCTTAATCCCAAGATGCTGCAATGCTTTTTCTTTGACAAATTCAGCTGCACTACGAGCCGATTCCGCCAAAATAGTATCAGTGTTTGGAGTCAACTTCAGCGCTCCTCCCAGATATCCCAAAGCTTTACAATAATCATCAGTCAAGTTAGTAGATGCCAGTCTCTTTACAGTTTGATAATCGCCACTCTGAAAAGCTGTTAACGCTTTGTGGTGTAAATCATTTTCTGGCTTTCCTAGTACTTCAAGAATTGCGCTCACAGCTTTATCAACTTTTTCTTGTGTTAGTTCTGTGGATACTGTTGCTTGCATATTTATCTCCTTTTGTTTATGAATTTGCAAGTTGTCGGTAGCGTTCTTGAACTTCCTGAATCGAAAACAAAGTTTCAAACTTCAACCCCGCTGACTGGTACAACTCACCTCCCCCTTGTTGTCGATCTACCAGTGAAATTACTTGATTTACGGTATAACCTGCATCCTTAAGACGCTCAACCGCTTTTAGAGCAGATTGCCCAGTTGTGACTACATCTTCCAAAACTACTACTTTTGCGCCCTCTGGTAAACTGGGGCCTTCTATATAAGCTTTTGTTCCATAACCCTTGGCTTCCTTGCGAATAATCAGCGCTGGTATTGGGCGGTTTTCATAAACAGAAACTATACTCACTGCTGTCACAATTGGATCGGCTCCCATTGTTAAACCACCTACAGCCTGTGTATCTACAGGTAATAAAGGAAATAGTAATCTTCCGACTGCTAAAGCACCTTGAGGATGGAGTGTTACCTGTGTCTTATTGACGTAATAAGAACTACGCAGCCCAGAAGATAAGAGAAAATCACCCTCTTGATAAGCAAGTTGGCAAAATAAATCTAGTAACTTGTGGCGTAAAGTGGTCAAATCCGAAGTGGTTGCCCAAATATCTGAATGGGTAAGAGTTTCAGTAGGATACGTCATTACAAAACATTAAAAGTTGTGCTACACCAAAGGTTGAACTCATCAGAGTTCTGAACTTCAGCATAAATTAAGATTTGCCTAAAGCAAAAGTTGAGGAGTCAAAAACGTGCGTATAAAATGTAAAACCTTTAGTGGTTTATTGGTGCTACTTGCTGCTGGTATTGCTTTTCCGTCTATTGCATCTGCCCAAACGGCAACACCCAATTCTGAAACTATGAATGATGTATTTGAACGAGCTTATTTTCGTCACGATCGCAATTTCTACGAAAATACTAGCAGCCTCAAGCGTCAGCTAGACTCATTTTTCGGATCTGGTTCTAGTTTTGGTGGTTCCTTCCCAGAAAATGAAATTGCCCGCGACGCTAACTTGATTAATACTTTATATCATGATGCCCTGACTCAGCAAGTTGGCAACGATCCTTATATTCGTACTCCTGATTTACCAAATCCTTATGACACATCGTTGCTCGTGTCTCCTCGCTATAGCAACAAACTCAAAGTAGGAACAGAATTCAGGTTTGAAACATTACCATCTCGGTAAGATTGGGGAGTGAGGAAGGGAATAGGGTACAGCTTACAGGGTACAGATTATTCTCTATCACCTGTCACCTGTCACCTGTCACCTCTCCCCTGTCACCTAATTCCGTCTATTACTATTTTTTAATGATTCAGTGCGCCCTGCTGGAATCGAACCAGCCTGAAGACGAATTATGAGTTCGTTGCCTCCCCAATCGGCCAAAGGCGCTTGTTTTTTGGGTTGTGGGTTGCTACGAGAAAATTACTTCAACTCTTAGGTCAACCTGATTTACTAATTTTAGAGCGAGCAAAATACCTCGCACACTGAGTTTAGCCAATTCCATGAATATAGCACAAATTTACCACGTGTGAATACTGGACAATAGTTTATTAGATTTTTATACTACATAATTTGATCATAGATATAGTGCAAACTAATATTGATTAAGTTCCTTTCAGAATTGAGGTCAAAAGCTTCACTATTCTTAAATAGACCAGCATTCTTATTGTGATAGCTTGTCAGCGATGAAAATAAATTCTACTGTATTTCTTACTTTGATTTTGTTAATTCTGATGATGGGAGCAGGTTCTGTGAGCGCGTTTTTGGGCTTTGAACTGGGGAGTTCAGCACTTAAAGGCGTGACTGCACCAGATGGGCGTCCTACAACAAAATTTGCCAGCAATAAGGCAAATAGCTCTCAACAGGGAGGGCTAGTGCTATTAAAAGAGGAAGAAATTCTGAAAATAGTCAAGGCGCGAATTGAGGGTAAGACCAAAGCCGCTAAATCGGAAAAGCCCGAAGAAGATGATGAAGAAACTAATAGCAGCAAGCAGAAGCCAGAGGAAAAACCCCCAGAAGTAGTTGAAGAAAAGCCCCTACCAGGTTTTCCGGTTACAGCCCAAAGTCAGGGTGTAACAATGACTGTGCAATCTGCTCGCTACTCTGGTGGTGATTTACTACTGAAAGTGAAAATGCAGAACAAAGGTAAGGATTCTGTGCGCTTCTTGTATAGTTTTTTAGATGTTACTGATGACAAAGGACGAACCCTGAGTGCAAGTACAGAGGGTTTACCAACAGAATTGCCTGTAAATGGGCCAGCATTTTCAGGTACAGTGAGCATTCCTACAGCTTTACTTGATGATGTCAAGAAAATATCACTTGCTCTCACTGATTATCCCGCTCAACAATTGAAGCTTGAGGCATCGAATATTCCTGTAGAAAGGTAGGAGAGGACTGGGGACTGGGGACTGGGGACTGGGGGCTGGGGATTGGGGACTGGGGACTGGGGACTGGGGGCTGGGGACTGGATAATAAGAAATAAATATTTAGGAATACTTTTTCATTACCTAATACCCAATACCCAATACCCAGTCCCCAATCCCCCTAAATGGAGGGCGTGAGTTTTACACGAGCTTTGGTGGTGAGTGGTTTTCCTAATTTAAGTTTGATAGAAGTGGCGCTGCGGTTGTTGTCAGTGTTACTACTGATTGCCATAAATGCCTTTTTTGTAACGGCGGAGTTTTCGATGGTGAGCGTGCGGCGATCGCGTATTCACCAGCTAGTTAAGGCTGGGGATATTCCCGCGATCGCTGTAGAAATGTTACAACGCAGTATTGACCGACTGCTATCTACCACCCAGTTAGGCATTACCCTCTCTAGTTTGGCACTGGGATGGATTGGCGAAAGTACGATTGTTGTGCTGGTGAAGGCCTGGTTGAGATCCTGGCCTTTACCCAGTGGGATGACTACCTTCCTCGCCCATTCCCTATCAATTCCGATCGCCTTTTTCTTAATTGCCTATTTGCAAATTGTGATCGGAGAACTATGTCCCAAATCCTTAGCCATGCTGTACTCAGAACAGCTAGCGAGGTTTTTGGGGCCTTTGGTAAAAGCGATCGTGCGTTTTTTTGGCCCCTTCATCTGGATTCTTAACCAATCAACTCGTTTTTTATTACGGATTTTTGGCATCCAATACACAGGCCAAGGCTGGCGACCGCCTGTAACTCCCGAAGAATTACAACTGATTATCTCTACAGAATGGGGGTCTACTGGTTTACAGCGTGCAGAGCGAGAATTGCTCAATAATGTCTTTGAGTTTGGGGATGTCATGGCGCAAGATGTGATGATCCCGCGCACCAGTATTATCACACTGCCAAAAGATGCTAGCTTCCAGACATTACTCAGGGAAATGGCTTCTACTGGTTACTCTCGCTATCCGGTGATTGGTGAATCTTTAGACGATGTTCGCGGTATTGTTTATTTTAAAGATTTGGCACAACCTTTGGCAGTCGGAAACCTCAGTTTAGAGACACAGATCCAACCTTGGATGCGTCCCGCCCGGTTTGTTCCAGAACACACGCCCTTGAGTGAACTTTTGCCCATGATGCAGCAAGAGAAACCCGCTATGGTGATGGTAGTGAATGAATTTGGCTCTACTGTAGGACTAGTGACAATCAAAGATGTGATTGCCGAAATTATTGGCGATTCCAGCGAACCTGAGAGCAACGACGACTTGCTGATTCAGATGTTAGATGAGCATAAATTTTTAGTGCAAGCACAAATCAGCCTTGAAGACCTCAACGAAGTTTTGCATCTCAATTTGCCCCTGACCAGAGAATATCAAACACTAGGGGGCTTTTTGCTGTATGAGTTACAGAAAATTCCGGCCAAAGGCGAAATCTTTTGTTATCAAAATCTCGAATTTACCGTGATATCAATTGTTGGCCCGCGCCTGCATCAAATTCAACTGCGACGGTTAGAGGAAGAGGGGAGAGCAGAGGAGCAGGGGAGCAGAGGGGCAGGGGAGTAAGAATTTTAGATTTTAGAATTTGGATTTTAGATTGAAATTTAATCCAAAATTGTCAATCCAAAATCTAAAATTGAATTGTCCAATGCCTCTACTATGCATACGCCACTGGATCGACAAGTCCCAATTCGGCAAAAGCTGCTAGCCGTAAGCGACAAGAATCACACACACCACAGGCAACATCTCCACCTGTATAGCAAGACCAAGTTAATTCCCAAGGAACTCCCAATTGATTCCCCAGTTGGATGATTTCGGTTTTTTTCAGGTTGATTAGGGGTGCAACAATCTTAATTGGTTGTCCCTCACGCCCTTGTTTAGTTCCCAAGCGAAAAACTTCTTGCATTGCTTGGATATAGTCGGGGCGACAATCAGGATATCCTGAGTAATCAAGGGCATTAACGCCGATATAGACGCGCTCTGCGGCGATCGCTTCGGCGTAACTAAGAGCAAAGCTTAAAAAGATGGTATTACGAGCCGGAACATAAGTGACAGGAATATTTTGAGACATTTCATCCAGCGATCGCTCTTGGGGTAAATCAATGGCATTATCGGTAAGGGCCGAACCGCCCCATTGTCGTAAGTCAAAGTTAACTACCTGATGTTTTGCGATCGCTGCTTTTTGAGCGACACTGAACGCTGACTGTAACTCTCGTCGATGTCGCTGCTGGTAATCAAAGGAAATAGCATGACATTCACAGCCATCAGCTTGAGCTTTGTACAGAATTGTGGAAGAGTCCAATCCCCCAGATAACAAAATTACAGCTTTCATCTCGGTTGCAAATTTTGGATTTCAAATCACTGCATCAAACCTTAACAAGACGCCAGAAAGCGATGCCAAGGATAATTTATACTTAAGTTGTACTGAAACGTTTAAAGTTAATAAAAATACATATATTTTTGGAGAAAGTGCAAAATCCAAAGCAAACTCGAAATATCTATACAAAAGATATTTAGATTACGGGAACCGATCGCAAACTTTGAAATTCTTCATAAACATAGGCTCTATGTTACCATCTGGATGGTTTTAGACGGATCGTAACCGGCTTTCGAGTATAAACGCCAACGGCCGTAGCGTCTCTAAATTTGGTGGTTGAGGAGAGAATAATAGTGCAAAATAGCATGTCAGTGGCAGAACCGAATCCATATACACAGCGCAACCAGCCACGACCAATCCGCATAGGCGTGATTGGAGTGGGTAACATGGGACAACACCACGCTCGCGTGCTGAGTTCAATGAAAGATGTTGAACTAGTCGGAGTGGCAGATATTAACGTCGAGCGAGGATTAGAAACTGCCAGCAAGTACAAGGTGCGTTTTTTTGAAGATTATTGCGATCTGCTACCCCTTGTGGAAGCAGTTTGTGTAGCTGTTCCCACCCGTCTGCACTATGCCGTGGGCATCAACTGTCTGTTAGCGGGAATTCATGTTTTGATTGAAAAACCGATCGCAGCCAGTATTTCTGAGGCAGAGTCTTTAGTAAATGCCGCAGCTGAGTCTGGATGTATCCTGCAAGTAGGTCATATTGAGCGTTTTAACCCAGCTTTTAAAGAACTGAGCCAAGTTCTAAAAACAGAGGAATTGCTGGCGCTAGAAGCCCACAGAATGAGTCCTTACTCAGATCGGGCAAACGATGTTTCAGTTGTGCTGGATTTAATGATCCATGACATCGATCTACTTTTGGAATTAGCTGCTTCCCCAGTCACAAAATTGACTGCTAGTGGCACTCGCTCCCTAGACTCTGGTTATTTAGATTACGTAACCGCCACCTTGGGGTTTGCCAATGGTATTGTTGCTACTCTGACTGCTAGTAAAGTCACTCACCGCAAAATTCGCCGAATTGTCGCCCATTGCAAAAATTCATTTACTGAGGCAGATTTTCTCAAGAATGAAATTTTGATTCACCGACAAACGGCTGCCAATTCTCTCACCGACCACCGACAAGTACTTTACAGGCAAGATGGTGTAATTGAAAAAGTCTACACCAGCAATATTCAACCCCTAAGTGCAGAATTAGAACATTTTGTCAACTGCGTACACGGTGGCAATCAACCTTCAGTAGGTGGCGAACAAGCTCTTAAAGCCTTGAGACTTGCAAGTTTAATTGAGCAGATGGCGCTGGAAGATCGAGTTTGGAATCCCTTAGACTGGCAATCGGAACCAAGGGTACAATCTTTGACTCCCACAGCCTAGAAGAATAGGAGACAAGGGGGACAAGGGGGACAAGGTGAAATTTTCTCCCTTCTCTCCCGGTGCTACCCCACAGTCTCAACTTCAGCAGAAAACCTAGAATATGTTTTTAAATTTGCCATCAAATCTTTAGATCCTTCCTAGTCCCTTTAAAAAAGCAGGCTAAGGGGGATCTAAAAAATTAGAAAACAAAACCTAGTAGTTCGTTTGATTAATTTTGTGAGGTTTGTAGTGAGCGATAAATCGTTCAATCTCAAAGGTAGAGCTACTTACGAACTTTTATAACTCTCAACATTAATGAAACAGACACCTAGCTTCTACTTGTCTGACTCTGTTTTTCAGTTGTGATGGCAATTTTTAGTGCAGCCAAATTCCCTTGACTGTAGCAAGCGAGAATAATTACCCTTTAAAAAAGCTAAAGCTGAATTTAGCAACAAGACTAGTCCAGCAATTTCAGGAATTGACTCAATGCTTGAATGGATAACTAATACTATCAACTATTTTGGCTATTGGGGAATCGCCTTACTAATGTTTTTAGAGAACCTTTTTCCCCCCATTCCTTCAGAATTGATTATGCCACTGGCTGGATTTACAGCAAGTCCATATCAACCAGGAGAGGCAAAGCTGAATATTATTGGTGTATTTTTCGCAGGACTTTTGGGTTCTGTATTGGGCGCACTTATTTGGTACTATCCGGGTAAGTTTTTGGGTGAAATCCGTTTGAAAGCTTGGGCTGACAAGTATGGCAAATGGCTAGCTATATCCAGTAAAGATATTACCAAGGCCAAAGAGTGGTTTGACCGACAAGGTAGAACAGCAGTATTAATTGGTCGTCTTGTGCCAGGAATCCGCACCTTGATTTCTGTTCCCGCAGGTATTAGCAATATGCCTTTGCTACCATTTTTGGTTTACACAACATTAGGTAGCGCTGCTTGGGTGGGTTTGTTAACATACTCAGGATACATATTGGGTAGTCAGTATGAACTTGTGGACAAGTACCTTGCTCCTGTATCTAAAATCGTGCTTGGCGGTTTGGTTCTAGCATTTGTTTTCTGGATATTCAAGCGCCAGTTAAGACGCACTAGACGCACTAGAAGATGAAACACGGACGCTTTTGGTTTGAAAGCAGTGAAAGCAGGGGTTACATCTGGCCAAAATTCGCCTACACTATGCCAAATAATACTAGATGTGCGTTGGCAGAGCTTACCAGAGGTATCGCCGGAATTAATTTTTGGCGTATTTCTAGCTACACTTGACGCAACCTAGAATTTCTGGTTGCTCGCATTTTTGTAAGATGAGCATGACAACTTTTTACAGTTAAGTTTGAACTAGGAGCTTTCATGACAGACCAACCTTCCGCCGCTACCCCTATAAATGCTGCTGCTATACCCATGAATAGGCAGCCTTTAGCATCGACTCCCATAAATGCTGTTAATAATAATCCTCCCACTAGCAAACCAGCCGGTGGTTCTGGGAAAACCATTCTCAGTGTTGATTTAGGCAGAACTTCCACAAAAACTTGTGTGAGTCGCGAACCAGGCAGTGTGGTATTCGTACCTGCCAACGTCAAGCAGATGTCAATCGAACAAGTACGCGGTGGTGTTTTTGAAGCCAGGGCTACTGACCCCTTAATGGATTTGTGGCTGGAGTATCAAGGAAATGGATATGCTGTTGGTCAACTGGCAGCCGATTTTGGGGCAAATCTAGGAGTCGGACAATCTAAGGTAGAAGCTGCACTGGTAAAAGTTTTAGCAAGTGCTGGCTACTTCAAACTCAGAGACGATATCTCAGTTGTACTGGGTCTACCTTTTCTTTCTTTAGAGCAATTTGAAAAAGAAAAAGCACAATTGATTAGCCAAGTAGGTGGGCCTCATGTGTTGAACTTCCGAGGCGAATCTGTGTCGCTGAACGTCAGTAAGGTATGGGTAATGCCAGAAGGCTACGGTAGCCTGTTATGGTCTGAAGCTCAACCCAAGAAAAACCCTGGCAGTCCCGATTTTACAAAAATATCGGTGGCGATCGTCGATATTGGTCATCAAACCGTCGATCTTTTGATGGTAGATAACTTCCGTTTTGCTAGAGGTGCTTCTAAGAGCGAAGACTTCGGAATGAATAAGTTTTATGAATTGGTGTCTGCCGAAATCGAAGGAGCAGATAGTCAATCTCTAGCACTGATTTCCGCTGTCAACAAACCCAGAGGTGAACGCTTTTACCGTCCTAAAGGCGCTAGCAAGCCCACCAACCTAGATGATTTTCTTCCCAACCTCACAGAGATGTTTTCGCGCGAAATCTGTAGCCGTGTGCTAGCCTGGTTGCCAGAACGCGTCACCGATGTGATTCTTACTGGCGGCGGTGGTGAGTTCTTCTGGGACGACGTTCAACGTCTGCTCAAAGAAGCAAAGATTAATGCTCATTTAGCAGCACCTTCCCGTCAGGCGAATGCTTTGGGGCAGTATATTTATGGAGAGGCACAATTATCCTCCAATCGCGCTGCTAGGGCATAAAGCTGATGTTCCAATGGTCAAAAAAGGTAGTTAAATCCGTCACGTTCAACCCAGAGCTTGCTGATGAAAGCTTGTTAGCGCAAGTAGAAAGTTATTTGGAAAAACAACCAGACAAGACTTTCAGCGATCTCTGTAAAGAAGCCTTGTGGCAATCTTTATGTGTACCGGAAACTGTACAACCTGCTCCACAAACTGCAGTAACCACACCGATCGATCAACAAATCGGTGAACTGCAACGTCAAGTGGCTGGACTTGAGGAACGTTTTTTTGCCAAGGGATCTAATCGTTTGGAGGCGATGGAACATCATCTACTGCAACTTTCTCAACAAGTCGCACAACTGGCGCTCATAGTCAACGATCGCTCGTTCGTTCCGTCTCCAACTCAATTAGAAGTAGTAAATAATACTTCTTATACTGTTGCTACCCCTCCTCAAGAGGTTGACCCCGTAATCAGTCGCCTTAGTCAGTTTCTCGATGATTTTTAAGGAAAAATCAAGTTTGTGAGCAGTTTTTGCTCATGTTAACAATCCTTAATAGTTAATACTATTAAGGATTATTAATGTTTATTGATATTTTTTAGAAGTGGAATTTCTGGCGGGAAGCGCCCTTGAGTTTTTGCAACTAATTAAGTTTGGTAAAAAAGCGATCGCGCATAGAGATTTCGTGCTGATTTACATTATTGCAGCTGGGCGATCGCTCTTATTAGGGAACTCCAAGAAATAAATTATTCAATTTTGTAGGGTGGGCATCTTGCCCGCCCTATTTACTGGGCGGGCGAGACGCCCACCTTACAATAGTTAATTGGATATTTTTGTATCTGCAAGTCCCTTAGCAAGCAGATTTTACTCAACACTAACTGTGAGTAATAACCTCAAAATAACTTACATTCTCTACATAATGTATGATTTTATCAGAATTAAGGACAGTATGTTTAATTAGTAAGAGGGTTTATCTGTGGATAATCTAGAGCAGTGTTATCAGATTTTAGGTGTTTCATCTGATGCTTCTGTTGATGAGATTAAGCAAGCTTACAAAGATTTAGTTCAAGTTTGGCATCCAGATCGTTATGCTCATAATCCTCGCTTACAAAGAAAAGCCGAAGCTAAGTTGAAAGCAATTAATTCAGCATACGAAATAATAATGGAGTCTTTAGCTTCTGGTCGTAATGTCAGAAAAACAACTAATGTTTACAAAAATGAGTCTTCTAGTACACAGGTTTCTGAACCGGAACCAGTGCTAGAAGTTAAAACAAACTTACAATCAAAGGTTAAATCTTGGATAAATAAAAATAAATTGATTTTGATAACTGGTACTGGCGCTAGTATCTTAATATCTCTAATATCTCTTCAAATATATGCATACACTAAATATAAAGATTTTGCATTTTCCAATCCGATACTGCTTATTCAGCAAATTTATAGTAGTTCCTTTCTGGAGAGGAATATATTAGGGGATGAACGTCTTGGCTCTAGCTCAATAAAATTTAGTAGTAATGGAGCTATTTTTAGTTCTCAATCAAATAACACTGAGATTGAAATTTGGGATTTCTAGAATGGAAAAAAATTAACTCTTTTTCTGTAAAGAATCTTCGTCCTCCAACATCTAGAGAAGATGCGATTATCGCTATTAATTTAGAATTTAAATATTTAGTGAGTAGCCACGACGAAGAAATTAAAGTTTGGAATATAGATAATAATAAGTTACTAAGGACAGTAAATCTTGCCAAGTATGAAATCAATGATGTATTGATGACGAAAAATCTTCTTCTAGCATTACCACACCCACAGATGAAATTATATGACTTAAAAAATGGTAAATTAATTCGCTCTTTCGTTGATATGTCTGGTTCCTTAAAATTGCTTCATGTGAGCGCCGATGGAAAAATAATGATTGGGGTAGAGGAATATAATTCATTTTTTGAGCATCGGGAAGAAAAGCTTAAAATATGGAATATAAAAACTGGGCAAGAGCGCTAAATGTAGAATTTAGTCCTGATAGCAAAATTCTTGCTATTAGCTGTAGTGATAGTCAGAATCAGACGATTGAGCTATATAATTTAGAAACAGGAAAAATTGACCAGTCTTTTATTGATGCTCCCACATGGAATCAAACTCTTGCTTTCACCCCTGATGGTCGATTTTTACTCACTGGAAGTAAGAATGGTATGAGGATTTGGCGGATACGTTAGGTACTCAAATCCAAAAATTCGATCGCTTTTGTGTTGAAACTGTCGAATACTACTACACGTTAATACTATATTCTTTTTTTACTTTATACACTGTATAAATGCTAGAATCCTCAAGTAGACAGTTAGGATACTTAGATGCCAGTTGTAGCTAACTCAATCAAGTTTGGTACAGACGGCTGGCGGGGCGTTATTGGTGACGAGTTCACCTTTGAACGCCTAGCCCTGGTCGCGCCAGTTGCCGCAAAAGTTTTATATGATACATACTTTTCTACAGTGGGTAGCCGGACAATAATTGTCGGTTACGATCGCCGATTCATGGCCGAAGACTTTGCTCGTGCTGTCGCCGATTCTGTCACATCTGTCGGCTTTGATGTGCTACTGAGCGAAACTTATGCGCCAACCCCAGCTTATAGTTGGGCAGCAAAACAACTCAATGCTTTAGGGGCGCTAGTAATTACAGCTAGTCATAATCCTGGGTCGTATTTGGGTTTAAAAGTCAAGGGTTATTTTGGTGGATCGGTACCGCCAGAAGTCACAAAAGAGATCGAAGCGCAGTTGTCGGTGGGAGTACCACTAGCAGCAACTCCAGGCAAGCAAGAGAAATTCGATCCTTGGCCAAGTTATACCCAAGCACTAGAAGGTAAAGTTGATATCGCCAAACTTAGAGAAGCGATCGCATCTGGCAAATTGACGTTATTTGCTGATGTCATGCATGGTGCTGCGGCTGGCGGATTGGCAAGACTACTAGGCAATCAAGTCAAAGAAATCAATAGCGATCGCGATCCCCTCTTTGGTGGCGGTGCGCCGGAACCATTGCCGAAATACCTTTCAAAGCTATTTGAAGTCATCAAGACTCACCGAGAAACCGATAAATCAGGTTTAACAGTGGGGTTAGTATTTGATGGAGACTGCGATCGCATTGCAGCAGTCGATGGAGAAGCCAACTTCCTAAGTTCCCAAGTATTAATCCCAATATTAATCGACCATTTAACCCTGCGGCGCGACTTTAAGGGTGAAATAGTTAAAACTGTTAGTGGTTCCGACTTGATGCCCCTTGTAGCAGCACTACATAACCTGTCAGTATTTGAGACAGCAGTTGGTTATAAATATATCGCCGACAGAATGTTAGTCGCAAAAGTGTTACTGGGTGGTGAAGAATCAGGAGGAATTGGCTATGGTAGCCATATTCCCGAACGCGATGCATTGCTGTCAGCATTGTACGTACTAGAGGCGATTGTAGAATCTGGTTTGGATTTAGGTGAATATTATCGCTACTTGCAGAAACAAACAGGGTTTACCTCAGCATACGATCGCATTGATTTACCCTTAGCAAATATGGAAGTGCGATCGCGTCTTTTGCAACAATTGCAAACCCAACCCTTAACGGAAATTGCAGGGAAAGCAGTGATTGATTGCCAAACAATTGACGGCTACAAGTATCGTTTAGCTGATAAAAGCTGGTTAATGATTCGCTTTAGCGGGACTGAGCCAGTTTTACGCCTCTACTGCGAAGCCTCAACAATTGAGCAAGTGCATCAAACTCTTGCTTGGGCGAAACAGTGGGCGGAGTAAAATTCATTATTAGTCATTAGTCATTTGTCCTTTGTCCTTGGTAAATGACCAATGACCAATAACCAATGACCAATGATCAATGACCAATGACTAAATTACTCGTAGTAGCCACAGGAAATCCAGGTAAGTTGCGGGAAATGCAAGCTTACCTGGAAAATTCTGGTTGGGAATTAACCCTCAAACCTGAAGAATTGGAAATTGAAGAGACGGGCGAAACTTTTGCCGCTAATGCTTGTCTAAAAGCGTCACAAATTGCTAAAGCTACAGGAAACTGGGCAATTGCTGATGATTCGGGCTTGCAAGTAGATGCCCTAAATGGCGCACCAGGCGTGTATTCTGCACGTTACGCCAAAACCGACTCAGAACGCATTGCCAGGGTACTCAAAGAATTAGGCAACGAGGTAAATCGGCAAGCTCAATTTGTTTGTGCAGTAGCGATCGCTCGTCCTGATGGTGCGATCGTATTAGAATCTGAAGGTGTTTGTCGCGGCGAAATTCTCCACGCACCTCGTGGTGATAGTGGTTTCGGCTACGATCCAATTTTTTATGTGCAAGAGTTGCAATTAACTTTTGCTGAAATGACACGGGAGTTGAAGAGGTCAATTAGCCATCGAGGCAAGGCTTTTACAGCTTTACTTCCGCAACTGGAGAGAATTAAGAGACGCGATTAATCGCGTCTGTACAAAAGTTAAGAGTAGAGACGCGATTAATCGCGTCTGTTAGAAGTTATGAATTCTGCTAAATCTTCGTTCATTAGTCTTGACTCATAACTCTTAACTCTTAACTCATAACTTTTTTAAACTGCTTCTGTGTTCTTTTCGCCAGTGCGAATCCGAATCACTTGCTCAACAGGGGAGATGAAAATTTTACCATCGCCGATTTCACCAGTGCGGGCAGCAGCAATAATTTTGTCTACCACCATATCAACCTGATTGTCGTCAACGACGATTTCCACTTTGAGTTTTTGGAGAAACTCAACGGTGTACTCAGAACCACGATACCGTTCAGTTTGACCTTTTTGCCGTCCGAACCCCCGGACTTCAGAAACAGTCATGCCAACAATACCAGCGTTAACTAAAGCAATTTTCACCTCATCTAGCTTAAATGGGCGGATAATAGCTTCTACTTTTTTCATCTTCTTGACTCCTGACTTCTACTAGCTTCGTTTATATATCTAACCAGATCCGCTGTCCGAAGCTGTAACTAGCAGTGCTTTTCCTAAAAAATATGTAATAATTACAACTTTTTTAAAGTGTAAGTGCTTTACTTGAGGGTTTATGACATAACAAGCGGCAAGGATTTATTAATTGGATAATCTTTGAGGTTCTAACATCAAGAAGTTGCTGTCAATTTAGCATTTTATGTAGCTTTTATAACCTAAAAATAGATTGTTTCCACCATTTAGCAGATTTGTTCAGATATTTAGAGAGCGATCGCAGCCAAATTATTATACGCTAGCCCGAAAGCCTGCTACTGCTGCTGACTGTGGGAATGTCAACTAACGTTTCTGGTGTTCAAACAAGGGACGCACAACGAAATATCCAGCACTAAAGGCAGTCAGCATGATTAACAAGATGGTAATAATTAACCACCAGCCATTGAGTCCCTTAACATCTGGATCAGTAGTGGAATAATAACTGACTTGTTGCTCTTCTATAAAAACTGGTTCTGATATCGGAAAATTCATTGCCATTACAGGTGCAGAAAAGTCTTGGCGGCTTTTTTTAGCTGGTTGTTTGGACACAACAGATGAACGCGAACGAGAAACCTGCTGAGGTGAACGCGCTTGTGTTACTGGCTGTTTGGCAACACTTTTAACGTCACCAGAAGCTTGGTTAGCTTGGGGATAATTAGCTGTAGTATGGGAATCGACAAAATTTTGCAAACGAGAAAAAGACTCAACGACTTTGGTAATTTCTTGGCGTAATAGTTGATTTTCTTGTACTAGTTGCTGATTTTGGGTGGTGAGTGCATTTAACCTCGCCTGTGCTGCTTGCAACTCTGTTGACAATTCCCTGTATACAGATAGTGGTACAGAGGGAGGGTAGGCTTGAGTAGTCGGTGTTGGCGAATTTCTGTGAACAGAACCTATGGTTGTTCGCATCGGGGGCTTGGTATTAAAAATCAAAGTAATTAGATCGTACAGAGATGCTAACAGAGATAGTCACCCCTGAAACTATGCCCAAGAATAATAGAAAAATACCGAAAGGGCAAAGATTTTTTATTTGGGCAATGGAGATGAGGTACTGAGAAAACTTTTCTCTAGTCCCCATCCCCAATGCCCAGTCTCCAATCTCTAATCCCTAGTCTCTAGTCCCTAGTTTCCACAATGGGAAGAAGTGTCCCACAGGGCCTTGTCCTTCGCCAATATCTAGGGCGTAAGTGAGTGCGGTAGTCACATACTCCTTTGCCTGTTGCACTGCCTGCCACAAATCTTTTCCTTTAGCTAGATTAGCAGCGATCGCAGCCGATAGTGTACAACCAGTACCGTGGGTATTTTTTGTCTCTACTTGCTGGCAAGTCAAAACTTCCAACTTCTCCCCATCAAACCAGATATCAACGCTACGCAAATCTCCCTGCATACCTCCGCCTTTGACTAAAACAACCTTTGTCTTTAAAGTCTTGTAAATAATTTCAGCAGCAGCTTGCATATCCTCTAAAGAATTAATTTGCAAACCGCTCAAAATCTGGGCTTCATAGCGATTGGGCGTAATCATAACCGCTTTGGGAATCAAGGCATGGCATAAAGTCTTTACAGCATCATCATCAATCAATTGTGCTCCTGTGCGTGACACCATTACTGGATCGACTACTAGATTATTGATTTGTAAAGCTTCTACTTGCTGGGCAACAGCAAAGATAATTTCCTGATTGAGCAACATTCCCGTTTTGGCAGCTTGTACGCCAATATCCTCAACTACTGCCTGAATTTGCGCCACAACAGCCTCTGTTGGCATAGCATCAACCCTCTTCACTCCTAGAGTGTTTTGTGCCGTGACGCAGGTTATAGCACTAGTACCGTGGACACAGTGAAAAGCAAAGGTACGTAAATCAGCTTGAATTCCTGCACCGCCACCGCTATCTGAACCAGCAATGGTTAAAGCAACAGGTATTTTGGAGTTTATTTCAGCGTTCATATTATGAAGATTAAGTAAGTTGGTATCATCACAAACTATCTCAAAGATTGACGAACTAGGCTAAAATCCTCTTTCTCCTGTGCAATCGCCACCACAACCTGACTTGAGAGTTCTGAATTATTTAGAGAAAGTTCATCAAATCCTTGCACAAAGCGCTTTTTATGCTCATATCATTCTGGAAATTAATAGAACCCCACCAGACATATCCATAATTTTTTTAATTTTGTTGTAAAAAAACTTACCACATTACGGGCTTTTACTGATATCAAGTGCTATTTGTAAAGGTTAGTTTTAACTAAGTTCACAACGCTCAGTTACACCGCTTAAAACAGGTTCAACTCAGTTGTTACATTAGTCCCCTTAAGTTAAAGGGTCAACCTAACTAAAGTTTCAACCAATTTAACTTTGATCGCTTTAAATTTAAGTCCTCAGTTATCAGCTTAGGGTGAATTTTACCATGCAGATTTGGCAACCTCCTGACCTAAAACAACGCATAAAGTTCAGAGGAATTACTATGCCAAATACGATCGTTTTATTGAAAAAAACAGATGTTAAAGCTGGTTTACAAACAACAGCAATGTCTACAATGGGCTACGCCTACGCAGCTGCTAAAGATCAAGTCTGGAGTAGAAGGATCTACGCGCTAATCGTCCAATTAATCTCAACAAAACTCTGACGATTGACGGTATTGATATTCCTGATTTAACCATTAACGGTTGATAGGAGAAAAGTTTTTCAGGTTTATAACAGCGTTTCTACAATCGACGCGATTTGAAGTCGCGATCGGATAACTGTGACTGTCCTTAACAGTGCCGATAGACGACTCATTCAAATAACTACTTAGCAACTGAAGAAAGTTGCTGAGATTGTACTACCAATTTCCCCTACACATATTCGGAGTAAACAAATGGCTGGCAATACATATTATGTTTCTGCAACAGGCAGTGATAAAAATAATGGCTTAGACGAAGAATCTGCATTTCTCAGCTTGGGTAGAGCTGTGTATGAGATGAAAGCAGGCGACACCCTCTACGTCATGAATGGAAATTATCAAATGAAAGGGGTTACGCTTTTCAACTTGAATGGCTCACCAGATAACTGGACAACAATAAAAGCTTATCCAGGGGCTAAACCTACGATCACAACAACGGGAAATGGGATTAATATATTCAGTTCATCCTACGTGCGGATTGAAGGACTTGATATAAAAGGCAATCGAGAAAATATCACTCTCGAATATGCCTTACAAGAGAAGGATAACCTGAATAACCCCTTAACCAATAGTAATGGTATTGCTGTTAATGCATGGAAGAACGCTGATGGTGTAGGTGGTACTAATCCCCATCATATTGTCATTACTGGTAACACAATCCGTAACTTTCCAGGTGGAGGTATAGCATTCAGTAATTCAGACTATATAACTGTTGAGAAAAATATTGTGTCTGGAAACGCTTGGTATTCACCTCACGGCAATCAGGGAATAACTTCTCTCAACAGTTTCAATTTTGATAACAATACCACTGACTACAGAATGATTTTTCGAGACAACATTGCCTACGATAACCAAAGTTTAGTTCCGTGGAAAAATGGAGGCGTTGACAAAATAACTGAGGGACATGGGATTATGCTTGATACTACCGATATCAGCAAAGATAATGTACCCTATACAGGTAAAGCATTAATTGCAAATAACATTACTTACAACAATGGAGGTGCAGGCATTAATATTTTCAAAGCTACCAATGTTGATGTTATTAATAACACAGCTTACAAGAATGCCCAAGTTCTTCCAGATTCTGGAGAGATTGGTGTTACTTACTCGGAAAATGTACGTGCCTACAACAACATTTTGTATGCAAACGAAAATCAATATGCTAACAGAATTAAGTACGACACAAATGTAATTTTTGATCGCAATCTTGTTTATAACTCGAACCTATTCCAAGCTTCAGATAATTTAAACGCTACAGGGTTACAGAATCTTTTAGGTCAAGATCCTCAATTTGTTGATGCAGACAATGGGAATTTTGCACTCAAACCTGGAAGTGTGGCGATTGATGGTGGTTCTAATGCCTTCAATAGCATCACTAAGAAGACTCCTCAGGATGGTGATGGTAATGGCAGTACAGTCATTGATATTGGTGCATACGAAGCTCCCCGTAGCTCCAGCAAAACCCCAGAAATTCAAGTTCTCAATGGCAATATTGACATTATTGATGGCAACACCGCCATTAACTTTGGCGAGACTCTTGTTGGTGAACCCTTGACTAAAACCTTTACTATCAAGAATACCGGTATAGCTGCACTCAACCTAAGTAATCTTAAACTTCCCAACGGATTTAGTTTGGTTGGAACTCTTCCAACGAGTGTGGCAGTTAATGCTTCCACCACCATATCAGTGGCACTCAATCCTACTGCACCCGGTGTCTATAGTGGCAGCCTCAGTTTAAACAACAACGACATTAATGAAAACCCCTTTGACTTTGCCATTAGTGGCACAGTTTATACGCCGGAAATTCAAGTTCTCAATAACACTGTTGACATTACAGATGGTGACACCACCGCCATTAACTTTGGTGAAACGACTGTTGGTGATACCTTGACCAAAACCTTTACTATCAAGAACACCGGTACAGGCGCACTCAAGCTGAGTAATCTTAAACTTCCCGACGGATTTAGTTTGGTCGGAACTCTTCCAACGAGCGTGGCAGTTAATGCTTCTACTACCATATCGGTGGCACTCAATCCCACTACAGCCGGTAGTTATAGTGGCAACTTCAGTTTAAAAAACAACGATATTGATGAAAGCTCTTTTGACTTTGCCATTAGTGGCACAGTCAGACCCGCTCCTGTCCAGGGAATTCAAGTTCTCAATGGCACTAACTCCAATGACACCTTTACTATCCGACGAGGCGATGGCAATTACAGCATCACTGACTTTGGTGGTGTAGGTACTAGTTCAAACCCTTCGGCTACTGTGATTGCCAAGATAGACACCTTGCAATTTATTGGGACTGAATTGACTGCGAGAAATCTGCAATTAACTCAAAATGGCAGCAATTTAGAAGTCAGCTTTGGAAATGTGGCTAATACTAAAGTCACTCTGCAAAACTTTAAGTTAGAAAACCTAGACAACTTAGCCGCATCGACAACAAGACCTGCTATCGGCAATATCATCTTTGACGGAGAAGACAGTGTTAGCAAAAGCTTTGATGTAATTAATGCCAACTCTACTCAAACGTATATTTCTACAGCAAACACTGTCACTTTCCTCAATGACTTGAACAATAACATCAGCGGTTTTTACGCTTCCAACGATGTGATTAATGGTCAAGGGGGTAATGATACCATCAATGGCAGCGGTGGTGACGACCTACTGCGGGGTGGTACTGGCAACGATCTTCTCATTGGTGGACAAGGCAACGATACTCTTGTGGGTGGTATCGGTGCTGACTCTTTCCTCTACGACACCAATTCCATCTTTAATAGTGCGGTTGTGGGTATTGATACTATCGCTGACTTCAATCGCTCCCAAGGTGATAAGATTATCCTCGATAAGACTACCTTTACTGCTATTACTTCTGTTGTGGGAACGGGTTTTAGTAACGCCAGTGATTTTCAAATCACCAGTTCAGGGGCACTAAGCAATGCTGTAATTGTCTATGACCGTATGACTGGGCAGTTATTTTACAATCAAAATGGCAGTGCTGCTGGTTTCGGCAGTGGTGGTCAATTTGCACAACTTACTGGTGCGCCCTATGTTACTGCCTCTGACTTTATCATTCAAGCATAGCTAGGTCGGGTCAACTGAGTAAAAGTGTAATCCAAATATGAATCGAGTTTTAAGGCGGCTTTCAATTAGATAGACCACATCCATAGGAGCACAATAAACATAGGAGTGAAAAAGAATGTAGAGATGTAGCCGTGCTACATCTCTATAAGGGTTTTGGATAACGTAGATTGAATTTATGGAGATGTTTAATAAATGGTAGTCAAGTAAAAGCCATTCTAAAAAACATCTTTCCAATAAAAATGTCGTTGTCCATGAATAATATCACCATTAGCGATCTAACTTTTTGATCAGAAATAACCGTATTATTTGGAACTTATAGTTTTAATATAACTACTGCTATGGTTGCGATCGCAAGTCTTGTAATACCCCCTGCAAAAACTTACCCCATTCTGCTGCCAAAGGAATTTCTGTAAACGGAACCCGCACTGAGTTAGTAGATTCAGAAAATAGAAATTCTAATTCTATGGAACGACCTTTCTCAGGTGGATTGTTTACATCTACTGATTTTTCATCTACTAAAACCTGGATTTGTTTGATATCAAGCAAGGAGAATGTTTCTAGTTTAATAGGCCCTTGAGGCGTGGGTTTTCCCCAAGTGATATTGTTGTCTTTTTGACCTAATACAGCATAAATATCATACTTGGCTCGTTCAAATTGCTCTGCCCAAGTGCGATAGGCTTCGACTTTTTGATACTCCTTCGAGCCTTGCCAAGCCAACCAGAAAAACATTACTAACAGCGGCAACCACAAAAGACCACGTTCCATCGTTTAAAAAAATCCTCAGTTTTGAATGAAACTTGTAACTAAAAGTGCAAAATCTACCAACAAGGGGTCGAGATAAGTTATGGTATGAGCAAACTGGCAAAAAGCGGTGATGAGTTAATATGAGAAAACTTATATTATGGTGCTTGTTTGTCATTGGGCTGGGATCTGCCATATTTGGTTTCCTGAATTTCCAGGGATTGGCAGCTAAAGGAGAGTTTGAGACGATTTTGCTTGATTTTCGGGAAGATATTCCATCACTTGTAGTGGAACAGAATTTGCAAGCGATCGCCAAACAATACAACGTTACACCCCAATTAGACAACAAGTTTTCCAAAAAAGATAATGTGTATATTATCAAGGGCGATCGCCAACGGCTTCAAGAACTGAAAAAATCTCAGTTTGCCCAAGCGACAGAATTCATTGAACCAAACTATATCTACAACAAGATTCCCCAACCAGGTAAAACCGCTTGGCTAGGTGAATTTTTAACACCCCAAGAAGATGAAGAAGCAAGTCCTTCATTGACTGGCCCTAATGACCAATATTACAGCAAGCAATGGAACTTGCACAAAATCGGTATTGAAGGCGCATGGAGTCAAACCAAAGGCAGTGGCATCACAGTTGCAGTTATCGACACCGGAATTACCAAGGTGCGGGACTTGTATGAGACAAAATTCGTCAAAGGCTATGATTTTGTTAACGATCGAGAAGAAGCCACAGACGATAATGGTCACGGTACCCATGTTGCCGGAACTATTGCCCAAGCCACAAATAACAAATATGGCGTTGCTGGAATTGCCTACGAAGCCAGTCTGATGCCGTTGAAGGTACTCAGTTCTTATGGTGGCGGTACTGTTGCCGATATTGCCGAAGCGATTAAATTTGCTGCTGATAAAGGCGCAGATGTGATTAATATGAGCTTGGGTGGTGGCGGTGAAAGCCAGTTGATGAAACAAGCGATCGAGTATGCCCATAGAAAAGGTGTTGTTATTATTGCCGCAGCTGGTAATGAAAACGCCAATGGAGCAAGTTATCCAGCTCGCTATCCCTACGTCATCGGTGTTTCGGCAATTGGGCCTGATGGCGAAAGAGCGCCCTATTCTAACTTTGGTGCCGGGGTAGATATCTCTGCTCCTGGTGGTAGTGAAGCTGGTAAGATTCTCCAAGAAACCATCGATGAAAAGGGCGAAGGCGTATTTCTCGGTTTTCAGGGTACAAGCATGGCTGCTCCTCACGTTGCTGGTGTTGCGGCATTAATCAAAGCTGCTGGTATCACAGAACCAGATGAAGTTTTAAAAGTCCTCAAGCAGTCCGCACGAGTGATTCAGGATGATGGTTTGAACTATTATGGCGCTGGACAACTCAATGCAGAAGCAGCAGTCAAACTAGCCTTTAGCGGACAAATTAGTTTCCCAGATTTCTTCCGGTGGTTACGGGATAGCGGCTATCTTAACCCCGGCTTTTGGATTGATGGTGGTGCGGTAGCACTGTTACCCAAGATTTTAATGGTAGTTGGTTCCTATCTGCTGGCTTGGTTTTTACGCGTTTACTTCCCCTTCACTTGGAGTTGGTCTTTATCCAGTGGACTAATCGCTGGCAGTTCTGGGTTATTCTTCCTCAAGGGAATCTATATTTTTGATCTTCCCCAATGGCCTTTCCGGGTTTTGGGCAGTTCAATTCCCGAATTAGGTAATACTCTTCAGGGAACTGATGCATTAAATCCCCTATTTGCCAGTGTACTGATTCCCATTGCGTTAATGGCATTGCTGCTGGGACATCCTAGTTGGAAATGGTTTGCCATTGGTTCAACTTTAGGTGTAGCAGCGTGCTTAACTACAAGTGCGTTTTTCGAGCCGACAGTTTGGGGATTGGGAAGTGGTAACTTAGCACGCCTCTTCCTCATTGCTAATGCCCTAGTCTGTTATGGACTTGTTCGTTTAGCATTAAAAAACGAAGAGAAAATAGCATAAATGGGAAATAGGGAATGGGGCATTGGGCATAGCGCATGGAGAATCAATTTTTTTAACTCCTAACTCTTAACTCCTATACTCCTAATTCCCTATTCTCCTTACTCAGCACTCAGCACTCAAAACTTTTATGAGCATTACACTTACAGGTACAGTCGAACGTCGTGATATTGGTACAGGCGCATGGGCGTTAGTTACAGAAGAGGGCGTTACTTACGAAATCCTCAGAGGGGCTGACAAAGACCTACTCAAAGCCGGACAAAAAGCAAAAGTTAAAGGGCAGGTGCGTGAAGATATCATGACAACTGCCATGATTGGCCCTGCCTTAGAGGTCAAATCTTTTGAGGTAATTAGTTCTGATTAGCTGTGGAATTTAGAACCTCTTGCAGACGACTTCTAAACTCCCCTTTGGGATGACCTCCTTTTACTTCACCAACAATCTGAAATTCCGCCTCTGGAGAATTGCAGATGATGTAAGTAGGCCATCCCATTTCTGATTTATCGGGATATTGAGTCAATAAAATCTTGCGATACTTGCGGTAAGCAGTCGTATCTTGCATTTTTACATCGATAAATTCTAAACCCAGTTCTTCAGCCACCTTTTTGTCATAAAAAGACATTTTGTGGCAAATGCCGCACTCTTCTGAAGAGAACTTAATTACAGCTAAACTCATGGGTTGGCTACTCTTTGATTATAAACAAAGTTTTTGAGCATAATGCCATGAAATATTACCATATAGCTGGTCATTAGTGTCAATCTAAAGCTGAAACCCCGATCTAGTATTTTTTCCTTATCCAAATCTCGATAAAAATAAGGTGCGTTAGCTTTCTTTGTAACGCACCATCTATTAGCAATTGCAGATTAATAAATCCGCATTCTTTACTCTTCTGGCTCTAAATCGATTTCTTCCTCTTCATCTTCGTCACTGGCTTTAGCGACAGAGTTAGCAGAAACAACAGCGCCTTTATCTAGCTTTTCACGCACTAGTTTCTTAATTTCTTCAGCAAATTCAGGCTTTTCTTCTAGATACTTAATAGCGTTATCTCGTCCTTGGGAGATATTATCGCCGTTGTAACTATACCAAGCTCCTTTGCGGACAATAATGCCAGTTTCTTCTGCTAAGTCAACAAGACAACCCAAGGTAGAAATACCTTTACCAAAAATAATGTCAAATTCCGCTATTCTAAAAGGCGGCGCTACTTTATTTTTGGCGACTTTGACTTTAACGCGATTACCAAATTCATCAGTACCTTTTTTTAAGGTTTGAATTCGCCGAATATCCAAGCGCACCGAAGCGTAAAATTTCAATGCGTTACCGCCAGTAGTAGTTTCTGGGCTACCGTAAGTAACACCGATTTTTTGTCGCAACTGGTTGATGAAAATTACTGTACAACCAGATTTACCAATGTTGCCAGTAATTTTACGTAGGGCTTGGCTCATTAACCGCGCTTGCAGACCAACGTGAGCATCGCCCATATCGCCTTCAATTTCAGCACGGGGAACCAATGCTGCTACTGAGTCTATAACTACAATATCAACCGCAGCAGAGCGAACAAGTTGATCGACAATTTCCAAAGCTGATTCGCCAGTGTCAGGTTGGGAAATCAACAAATTGTCAATATCTACACCCAATGCAGCAGCATAAGTAGGGTCTAGGGCGTGTTCAGCATCAACGAAGGCAGCAATACCGCCATTTCTTTGCACTTCGGCGAGCGCGTGTAGCGCTACTGTAGTTTTACCAGAACTTTCCGGCCCATAAATTTCAATTACCCGCCCCTTGGGTAAACCACCACCCAATGCTAAATCTAGGGTAAGCGCTCCACTGGAAATCGTTTCCACCCGCATCCGGGTAGCATCGCCCAGGCGCATGATTGCTCCTTTACCAAAGCTGCGCTCAATCTGGTTGAGCACCATAGTCAGTGCTTTTTGCTTGCCAGAAGTATCGGTGTTGATAGCCATTCCTGCCTCTAATGCCTCTTAATATATGGTTTTAAGGAGTGTTGGTGTCGGAGTTTGAGTAGAACAGATATACTATTTTAACCAGAAAATTCTGGAATAGGACTTCTCAAATCAAAAAAGGGGTGTGACAAGATCGTAACTCGATCGCTACCAAATTAGGGTAGCTCTGCACAATGATACCAACTTACATTCAGAGATAGCTTCTTTTTGGCTGGGTAAGCAAGGGTTTTCAAAGAAAAAATTACCTAAACAACTGACCTGACGCAATGTACATAGTTAGACTGCTTGATTTTGGAGAGATAAAAGCTTAGTACAACGCGACGCGATCGATAAACCATTGAATTTTGCTGACTTACAACATAAATCGCAGTAGTCTCCGACATCGATAAGTTTAGTAAAGTTAGCGTTTTTATTAAATCTAGACTGTTGGCATAGGAATTTTATACCGATAAAATGGTGATATAAATCACATTTATTATTCTAAGCAAACGTGAATAAGTCACAGGCTATTAAGCTACTTGAAAGTGAGGCATGGACAAAAGCAGATGCTATGCGTGCTTTGGAAGTAATTGACTTTAGTACCAATCCTGATGAGATTACCATTCGTAGAGCTATTTCGCGTTTTGCTGGTTCTGAATTAATTAAGCGTCAGCGTCTTCAGGCTGCTCAGAAAGGACTGGTAACGAAGAAAACTAAAGAGATTGAGTTAAAAGAGCAAGAATATGCTGCCAAAATTGACCAAGTTAAAAAGTATCCGAAACAGGAAAGAGAAAAATACGAAGCTGAAATTAAAAGCTTGTCTCAGATAAATAATATTTTAGAAGTTGAACTCAAGACAATATATTCTCAAAATAAAAACTTAACAAAAGTTAATGAACAACTCAAAAAAGACAATAAATCTCTAAAAAATTTAGTCGATCAAATTAAACTTAAACTAGCTATGAATACTAAAGAAATTCTCAAATATGAAGACAGTGAAATTCGGAAAGCAGTAATTACTTTTTTTAAATGGACTTTAGGATAAAGTACTGAATATATGAGCGATCAAAAAGGTAAAAAAAGAAATTTTAGAGGAATGAGTTATCGGGCTGTTCAACTCGCTAACTCAAAAAATCGGAGTAAGCTTCATGAAAAAGACCAGATTTGGCTGAAAGAAAACTTTTACAAAAATATTGGCTGGGATAATGTTGTTAATTCTTATCAAAAAGTAGAGGAATTTATAGATAATTATTATATTGAAGAATTGACACTTGAAGAATTATTTATCGAGGCTGATAGGATTGGTAATAAATATCTCACTAATCAAGAAATAAACGAGTATAACCAAAGATTATCTAAAGAAGTTAATGAGGTCGCAGAAGAAATAGATAAGCAGTTTCCTGAGACGGAAATGGAATTTATTGATTTCAGTCAAAATACTAATATAAAATATACAAAAAAGCATAATCAAAAGACATATAGAACAGTAAAGCTTTAGCAGAAAATATGGTTAACATTGAAGATAAAGACCTTAAAGAATTATTTGAGCTTGCGGACATAATCGGCAACAAGCGATATCACAGGCTAACTCATGAAGATTTTGAAACTTATAGAAAATTCGATTATTGGCGCTATATTAATGGTGATTTTGAGTGTGGAACAACTCAAGAAAGTAAAGATTGGGTGAGAGAAAATTCTAACTGGTATTGTCCAATTTGTGGATCTCACTACTCTGACAAAGGTGGTAAGACAATAGATCACAAACTACCTCGGTCACAGTATCCTTGGTTATCAATGGAATTCAGGAATTTATGGGTTATTTGCCAGGTTTGTAACAAAGAAAAGGCTGAAATACATTGGTATAAATATGAACACTATATATTTGTTCGCTATCCGAATCTTTATCCTGCTGTGAAAATGGCACGCCCTAGCCAGTTACTCCAGTCTCTAAAAGATTAAACCAAAATGATTGGTACAGATGCTTTTACATCTGCATTAGAGCATTCAGCTAATGGCGAAACTTGATGGCACTTCATACATCACCATTGTTGCTATAAACGCCAGTTATCTAGCTTTATACCAATTTAATGTGAAGTTACACATATCTAGATCCCCCTAAATCCCCCTTAAAAAGGGGGACTTTGATATGTTTTTCTGGTTCCTCCCTTTATAAGGGGGGCTAGGGGGGATCGAATTCTATGCAGCTTTATAAAAAAT
>NZ_JAVRBQ020000173.1:0-57865 GCF_034531215.2 Nostoc sp. ChiSLP03a | reverse complement strand
CCTTCAATAGGTCATCAGTGATAGCATAAATTGTAATTATTTCGTTTAACATTACCCCTCCTAATTTTTCCTCTGGAGGGGATTTTATTGCTCATGCAATGCCACCTGAACACCTGCAAGCATAACTAGCAACTTGGGTTAAATTAATTAATCAAATTCGCTCAAAAGCTGACGAACTTCATCAATACCGCACACAACAAATGGAGTCAAAAAAGTGGGGAATCACTACGCTGTATAACAAATTTTTTGATGAGCCAACCAGCCAGCTTTATAAACTGCATGAACAGTTAGATAAATTAGTGATGCAAGCCTATGGTTTTGATTCTAGCGATGACATTTTAGAGAAACTCTTGGAATTGAATTTAGAGCTAGCTAAGAAAGAAAAACAGAGAGAATCTATTATTGGGCCTTGGGTACCAGTCTGAAATATAGCATTCCTAAATCATTTGTGAAAAGTTAGATCCCCGACTTCTTTGAGAAGTCGGGGATCTGGACGCTGCGAAATAGCGAGAAAATATAACCCCTGGCGGATAATGAGTAAGTGGATTTAAAATGGTGCAATCTTAAAATATTTAGGGGTGCAGCTATGTCGCTACGCAACGAACCATTAGATTGGCATTTTGAATCAAATGAGCCTTATATACCAATTTACCATAAAGGTGATTTGGTGGGATTTTTTAAACCAGAATATGCTGGCGAAATTATTAAGTTTCTAAATGAAGAAGAAGTTTTAAAAAAAAGCACTAAAAATGGCTTGTACTGATTTAATTAAAAAACTGGGAGGCGATACCAGGAAAGTATATTATTTAATGGAAAAATATGTGAAAACTAGTGAACGTCCAAAGTATGGAACTAGAGCGATCGCAGTTTTACTTCAAGATCGGCAAAAAGAGCTTGACTTGAGTAATCAGGAGTTTGCTAAGTTCTGCGATACCTTTAAATTATCTCCTACGGAACTGAATAATATTTATGCCGGAGAAGCATTTGATGATAATTTATTAGCGCCCCTTTCACGTATATTAGGGATAACAAAAGAGCAATTATTGAAAGTGCGAGATGGTTGTGAATAACAAAGTAACACATGAACAGCAAATCAAAATCTTCAAATGATATAAAATTGTGAAAACAGACATCATCATTTTTAATTCGTAATTCGTAATTCGTAGTTCGTAGTTAAAAGTCCATTAATTATAAATTATTAATTAATCCATTGAGAGTACGGAGGAAATCAATTTATTGATAAAAAAATAAATTTGATTTTTTCTTCAAGCTACTGCATTTCTGTGTGGGGTAATAATTACGAATTACGAATTAACAATTACAAATTATTTTGACTGGGCTGCTGTGGTTTTATACCCAAACAGGAATGTAGATACAGGAGAGATCAAACATTACCGTGAGTTTTTCACAAGTGGGCGCGTCAGGCGCATTTATTTGGATGAATTAGGTGAAGGTGGATCGCTTCCAATTGGCATTGCAACTGCTAAATTAGTAATTGCAACCGAAGACATTGCGATCGCACAAGCAAGGGAGTTGATAGACAGAACCAAATCAGAGATAAACTCACCATCAAAACAGCAGCAATTATTACAATTTATAGAAACTATTTTGGCTTACAAGTTTCCCACAATGAGTAGGGAGGAGATGGAAGAAATGTTTGGCTTAAGTGAGTTAAAGCAAACCAGATTTTATCAGGAAGCCTTTCAGGAAGGGGTTGAACAAGGCATTGAACAAGGTGAGGTTAGAGGTGAGATTAAAGGGAAACTAAAAGCAGTACCAGCAATGTTGGCAGTCGGGTTGACTGTAGAACAAGTAGCACAGGCGCTAGATTTGAGTGTCGAAGAAGTCAGACAAGTAATACAAAGCCAGCCTTAAGATAGATGTGGTAAATTTTATCCGTGGCTCCAGCCAAATTTTGTTTGCGGCTTCCGAACTCGATCGCGACGAATTTATAGTTAATTTTTGTTAATATTAGAGGCGGTGTTAGTACTTCGTCCTCAACCACCCACTCCCTACCTGAGAGAAACTTAATGCTGCGACTAGAAAATATAAGTAAAATTTATCCCACAGGCGAAGTTCTCAAAGATATCAACTGGGAAGTTAAACCAGGCGATCGCATTGGCTTAGTCGGTGTCAACGGTGCTGGAAAATCTACCCAACTCAAAATCATCTCTGGGGAAATTGAACCCACCGCAGGCGAAATTATCCGTCCTAATAGCTTACATATAGCCTACCTCAACCAAGAGTTTGAAGTAGACCCTACCCGCACCGTTAAAGAAGAATTTTGGACTGTCTTCAAAGAAGCCAACGAAGTACAGTTAGCTCTGGCACATATACCACAGGAGATGGAAACGGCTAACCCAGATCAACTGGATCGGCTGATCGAGAAATTGGATCGCTTGCAGCGCAAATTTGAAGCCTTGGATGGCTACAACTTAGATGCACGCATCGGGAAAATTTTACCAGAGATGGGGTTTGGGCTAGAAGATGGCGATCGCCTCGTCAGTGCCTTCAGTGGTGGTTGGCAAATGCGGATGAGTTTGGGTAAAATCCTGCTGCAAAAACCTGACTTGTTGCTGCTGGATGAACCGACTAACCACCTAGATTTAGAAACTATTGAGTGGTTGGAAAATTACCTCAGAGGGCTGATTACGCCAATGGTAATAGTCTCCCATGACCGGGAGTTCCTTGACCGCCTCTGCACTCAAATTGTGGAAACTGAACGTGGCGTTTCCACTACTTACCTTGGTAACTACTCAGCATATTTGTCACAAAAAGCCGAAAGTCAATCAGCACAACTGAGTGCTTACGAACGCCAACAGAAAGAATTAGAAAAACAGCAAACCTTTGTTGATAGATTCCGCGCCAGTGCTACCCGCAGTACTCAGGCAAAAAGCCGGGAAAAGCAACTAGAAAAAATTGAGCGCATTGAAGCACCCATTGCTGGGGTAAGAACTCTACATTTCCGTTTTCCACCCGCACCCCGCAGTGGACGCGAGGTAGTAGAAATTCAAGATTTAACTCATCTTTATGGTGATAAAATCTTGTTTTTGGCAGCAAATCTGCTAATTGAAAGAGGCGATCGCATTGCTTTTCTTGGCCCCAACGGTGCTGGAAAATCTACCCTTCTGCGCGTAATTATGGGTATGGAACAACCCACAGAAGGTCTTGTTAAATTAGGGGATCATAACGTTATTCCTGGTTACTTTGAGCAAAATCAAGCTGAAGCTTTGGATTTGAAAAAAACTGTCATGGAAACTATCCATGATGAAGTTCCCGACTGGGATAATCAAGAAGTCCGCACGCTTTTGGGACGCTTCTTATTTACTGGAGACACAGTATTTAAGGCAGTTGCGGCATTAAGTGGAGGAGAAAAAGCTCGTTTGGCATTGGCAAAAATGCTCTTACGTCCTGCTAACCTACTAATTTTAGATGAGCCGACAAACCACCTAGATATTCCAGCTAAAGAAATGCTGGAAGAGGCGCTCCAAAACTATGATGGCACGGCAATTGTAGTCTCTCATGACCGCTACTTTATTTCTCAAGTAGCAAATAAAATCGTCGAAATTCGTGATGGCGAATTCCGCGTCTATTTAGGAGATTATCATTACTATCTCCAGAAAATTGCCGAAGAAAAAGAACAGGCAAAATTAGCTGCAATAGAAGCCGAAAAAGCAGCGAAAAAAGCGGCTAAAGCTGCTAAAGCTTCTACAAAAAGGAAATGAGAAACTAGAAAATGGCTTAGTAGTAGCGTTTTAGCGCTATTACTAAGTAATCACTCCTTATGAGTGTTCCAAAACGTCACAGGAAAACTACTAAAATTTAAAAAATATTTCCAAAAACCGCAAGTCCTTCGTAAAAGAAGTTAATAAGCAAAAATTCACTTGCGGCGTGGATTAGCAGTGGTATCATTCGGGTATTACAAAAAGTAAAGGGCAATTTTACTATGACCAAAGCACCTGTTGCTCCTGTGGTGCTAGTCATTTTAGACGGATGGGGCTACTGCGACCAAACGCGAGGAAATGCCATTATTGCTGCTAAAACTCCCATTGTGGACAGTTTATGGGCAGCTTACCCGCATACTCTCATCCACACATCAGGAAAAGCCGTAGGGTTGCCAGAAGGTCAAATGGGCAACTCGGAAGTTGGTCATTTGAACATTGGTGCTGGACGAGTGGTACCGCAAGAACTTGTACGCATCTCCGATGCAGTCGAAGACGGTTCTATTGCCTTAAACCCAGCACTCGTCAAAATTTGCCAGGAAGTTCGTTCTCGGAATAGCAAGCTGCATCTAGTCGGGCTTTGTTCTGAGGGAGGGGTACATTCGCATATCACCCATCTATTCGGACTACTTGACTTAGCCAAGAACCAGCAAATTCCAGAAGTTTGTATTCACGCCATCACCGATGGTCGTGACACAGCCCCAACTGACGGTGTAAGAGCGATCGCGCTGCTACAAGATTATATAGACCGCATAGGAATTGGGTGCATAGTTACCCTCAGCGGTCGCTACTACGCGATGGATCGCGATCGCCGCTGGGATCGAGTCAAACGCGCCTACGACATGATGATACAAGATAGTGTTGGTAATGGTCTCAAGGCTGTGGAAGTCTTGCAAGCATCTTACGACCAAGGGATAAAAGATGAATTTGTCAACCCAATCAGAATTGCTCCCGGTGCAATAGAACCAGGGGATGGGGTGATATTTTTCAACTTCCGCCCCGACCGCTCCAGACAACTGACTCAAGCTTTGGTCAGTCCCACTTTTAACGGTTTTGAAAGACAGCAAATCACACCCCTGTCTTTTGTCACTTTTACCCAGTACGATCCAGACTTACCCGTGGCTGTAGCCTTTGAGCCGCAGAATCTCAGTAACATTCTGGGAGAAGTCATAGCCAATCATGGTCTGAATCAGTTCCGCACCGCCGAAACAGAAAAATACGCCCACGTCACCTATTTCTTTAATGGGGGTCTGGAGGAACCTTTTCCCGGAGAAGATCGGGAACTAGTAAGCAGCCCGATGGTAGCAACTTACGATCGCGCCCCAGCGATGTCAGCAGCAGCAGTTACAGATGTTGCGATCGCTGCGATTCAAAAGGGTGCGTATTCTCTAGTTGTAATTAACTATGCCAACCCAGACATGGTAGGGCATACCGGTCAAATCGACGCTACCATTACAGCGATTGAAACAGTCGATCGCTGTTTGGGACGTTTGTTAGAAAGCGTTATCAAAGCCGGCGGTACAACAATTATTACTGCCGATCACGGTAACGCTGAGTATATGCTAGATGAGGGGGGTAATCCCTGGACAGCCCACACCACTAACCCAGTCCCCTTGATCTTGGTAGAAGGCGAGAAAGTTAAAATCCCTGGATATGGTACAAATGTCGAACTGCGAAGCGATGGCAAGCTATCCGACATTGCCCCCACAATTCTAGAGATTTTACAGCTGCCTCAGCCACCAGAAATGACCGGGCGATCGCTGCTGAAAACAGCAGAATACGAGCTACAACGTACTCGCACTCCCGTGCAAGTAGGGCTGTAAAAAATTGCTGAGTACAGAGGCGATTAATCGGCTCTGTACAAGAGTTAGGAGTTTACTAAAAACTCCTAACTTTTGAATTCTGTTTTTTGAAACTTTTTATAAATGAGATTCCTACCATGACAGTTAGTAATATCGTGCAAGGCATTTGGGCATTTTCCGCCACTGGTTTGATTATCTTGGTTTTACTGCATAGTCCTAAAGGTGATGGCGTTGGCGCTATTGGTGGACAAGCCCAGCTATTTAGCAGCACCAAGAGTGCAGAAAACACCTTAAACCGAATTACTTGGGCATTGACAGTAATTTTTCTCGGTTTAACAGTAGTTTTAAGTGCTGGTTGGCTGCCTAAATAAGGATAGGTAAATGGGGAAAAGAACCCAACACCAGATACTTAACACCCTAAAAAATTTAATTTCACGACGGTTAATTACAGCTCTTGCCTTGTTTATTGGCACAGGGCTGTTAATCATTTTTACTAATATCCAGTTGAGTAATGGGTTTGCAATAGTACCAGAATATGTACATTTAGATTTAATAATTTGTCTCGCCACTTCCCCAAAACCACATCCCCTACCGCCCACACTGGCGCAGTGGCAAGATAACACTAACAGTGGTGACTACTTTTCCCAAATCACAACAACCCAAGTTGGTTATTTAGTCTGGTCGCAATTTCCTGTTAGAGTTTACGTAGAACCACCAAAAGCTGTTAGCGAGAAACAAGCTCAAGCATGGGTCAATGGTGTCTTGCAGGGTATACAGGAGTGGAGTACTTATTTACCTTTAACAGTAGTCGAACAGCCAGAAATTGCTGATATTACGATTGTCCGAAAAGCACCACCTCTACAAATTTCGCCTGGTAGTAATATACCCCGTGCGCGATCGGCCCAAACTACTTACGAGTTATACACCAGCAACAAAGTCTTATCCCACCGCTTCACCATCTTGTTAAGCCCCAGTCAAACAGGTGAGTATCTTATTGCAGCTACCCGCCACGAATTCGGTCATGCGCTGGGAATTTGGGGTCATAGTCCGCTACAAACTGATGCTTTATACTTTTCTCAAGTTCGTAACCCGTCGCCTATTTCTGCCAGAGATGTAAATACTCTAAAACGGGTTTATGAACAGCCAACCAGTTTAGGATGGTCTTTAGTAGATAATTCAAAGATTAATCGATCGATAGGTAGACTATAAGCTCGTCACTACGGAAAAATGCTAGTAATAGCGAAATAATGACATATTCGTACCAACTTGTACTTAATACTAATGTACTGCTTACTGGTTTACGATCTAATCGTGGTGCATCTTACAAACTGTTAACAATTCTGAATGATACACGTTGGCAGTTAAATGTCTCTACCACCTTAGTCTTCGAGTATGAAGAAATTCTCAAACAAGAAAAAGAGCAGCTTGGATTGAGCGATGAAGATATTGACAACGTTATTGAAGCTATTTGTAGAATCGCTAATAGATGTAGCATTTTCTATTTATGGCGGCCAGTAGCACGCGATCCTGATGATGATTTTCTCATCGATTTAGCTGTTGAATACCAAGCCGACTTTATCATCACTTACAATAAAAAAGATTTACAAGCAGCCTAAAAATTCGGACTGAGGGTAGTTTCACCCAAAGAATTCTTGCAAATAGTAGGAGAAATTCCATGACTAACTTAAATGTACAGCTACCCGAATCTTTATACAAACAAATTGAAGCTTTAGGATCCAGAGAAAATATTTCTATTGAACAACTTGCAACTATTGCCTTATCTGCACAAGTTTCTGCATGGATGACTAAAGACTATTTGGAAGAAAAAGTCAAAAGCGGTAGTTGGGAAAAATTTCAGCAAGTTTTGAATAAAGTACCTAACGTAGAACCAGAAGAATACGATAAATTGTAGTGACTTAATTTTATGATATTCTGAGTTAAAATATGAATATGTCTCGTGCAAAGAATCAGAGATTAAGGCAACCAATTTTTATCCAAAATTTGATCTAAAGTATAAGCACATAATTCAGGTAAATTGGTTAAATTCGTTTTAGCTTTTACATAATCTAAGGCATTGCTATAAATTCTGCTGAAATTCTCCTCTAAATGATTGCGTAAATTGGCACTTAAATCTTCATTTAGTTGGTTCCGAAAACTAATGATTTCTGCTGCCCAATGATTAGCATTTCTTGGCTTTTCTAAATCCCAATATTGATAAAGTAATAAATGTCTAATAATCTGTTCTAATAAACTTCTTATTCGCCTTTTTTCATTCTTAGCCAAATCTTCCAATTCTTCTATTAAGTTTTCATAGTCAATGTCTGCTAATTGTCGATTTTTGAGACATTTAATAGTCTCCTCTAACCATTGCAGGTAATTGGATTCATATAATGTTTTTATGTCGATGATTGCAGTCATTTTTTGATTTTGTAGCTTTAATTTACTACTATTTATTATTTCATGTTAACTAATTTATTAATTTTTGCCGAGAATTGCCTAGAAAAAATATACACAGCATTGATAAGTTAAGTCAGAAGATATCCAGCGACTCCCAGAAGAATAATTAAGCAAAAGTTCTACCCTACCGTCTGTCAGTAATCCAAATCTCTCGCTGTTCTCCCTGAATCAACTGTACAGTTCCAAACCTTTCCTCAATTTTGCGTGGCAAACTGTATATCCCAAAGATGTAAACGCAATCTTCTTCTGGTTGATTTGTCAAAACACGAACTCTGGCTTCGTTATCTTGTAAACGCTCTATGAAAATAGATGCACAAATTTCAACATCTTCAGGAATCTCATATACTTCCTTGGAAAAGGTGAATCTCTTCTCCAAACTATTTGCAATTTGGTGAATAACGTTTTGTTCGGGCAACGGATTTGTGAAGCAGTAGACGTATGTTCGGCAGCACTTTCCATGTTCTAGCTGCTCTAAGTCAGGGATATTTATCACCGTTATCTGACTTGCGTGATACTTCACTTTTTTAACTTTAGATAGCCTTGTAAAACTGGTAAGAGAATTCTGAGTTAGGTATTTGTATTTTACCCGATCGCACTTATTGCCATCTTAAGATTTACAGTGCGATCGCACTTTTTCCCTTTCCCTACGCTCTGCGACTTAGTGGTAGAGGTCGCTGTGCTAAAACTCCTTTATAAAGTTCTTCCAGCATACTAATATTTTTACTAAGGGTATAGCGGTCTAATACACGCTGTCTAGCTTTTTGCCCCAGTAGGGTTGTTAACTCTGGATGGTCTTGCAGCACTGGTAAAAGGGTTCTCAATTGCGATCGCGCTGTTTTAGTACTAATAACTACACCCGCGCCCTTTTCCAATACTTCTCCGTCTGCACCCACATCTGTTGCTAAACAAGCCAACCCACACGCCATTCCTTCTAACAGAGATAAGGACAAACCCTCTACCAATGAAGGCAATACGAATACATCTGCGCCCCGCAAAATTTCGATGCGTCGGTCTTCATCAGCGACAAATCCTAACCAGATAATGCCATATTCTGAACCATAAAACGGCTCTAAGGAAGACTTTAAAGGGCCGTCGCCAACAATTAATAACTTAGTACCAGGCCCCATTGCGGACTGCTTCCAAGCCCGAAGCAAGGCTTCAACATTTTTCTCTGGCGCTATGCGACCCTGATACACAAATAAACGTTCGGCTTTAAATTCTGCTTTGATTTGAGAAAATCCTGGAGAATACTTGGCAGTATCAACACCGTTAGGAATTACGGCAATATTTTCTTCCCTCACGCCCATCCCTGCCAATAATTCTCGCTGAATTTGGGAAAATACAATCACGCGATCGTAGTTAACTAAAAAAGGTGCGTAGAGCTGATAAGCCAAAAGTTGTGTTCCCGATACCAGCTTTGCTCCCTTGCCAGCAAATGGCGTGTGAAAAGTGGCAACTAGGGGCAACCTCAGTTCCTCACAGATTTCCGGTAGAAAAAAGTCTAGAGGAGATAATGTTAAGGAAGCATGGACTACATCTGGTTTGATTTCCCGCAGTGAATCGGTTAAAACTTTGGTGGCTTTAAAAGTGGGAATTGTGTAAACCTGGGACTTGTAAATGAAAGGTAGGGAAACCTCTCGAAGATTTGGCCAATTATCAGGTTCGGACTCTTCCTGGGCAAAGTGAAGAAAGCTAACTTGATGTCCCCTATCTAGCAAGGCATTTGTAATTTCTCGACTGTAGGTGACATTGCCGCAAAAGGGTGATTTTTTTCCAATCCAGGCTATACGCATTCTTTATTTAGCTGTAAGAAAAGCGGGTTAAATCTATTAATTGTGTGTCCTTTGTGATTTTTATTTTATCTAGCTATACTTGCTGGTTTTTTATTTATTAAAAATTTCCACAACTTTATACTAGTTTAAAAAGCTTATTTTCTAGCTAATTAAACCAGTGGATTGATGGCTTTATTTATTTTAGTTATAAGTTGTTAATTTCTGATATTTCAACAACTTATTCTGACTAATGTCAGATTCATATCCGGCAAGTATGTGATAAATTTTCACTGGCAACAGTTTACCATGAATACAAAAGCTTTAAGTAAATTATTAATTACATCAAGGTAATGAATAATAACTCTTGTTAGCTGATAACTACTTGTGTGAGTTATACCAAGTTAATATACCTCCTGAAAAGACGATCGCAGCTAATCCCAAAAAAACAACCTGTAATCCCAGAAAGGTTTCTGCAACACCAGCTAATGCTAAAGGTAAGGAGAGGGCAATATTAATTACATTGTTCTGCAAGCCAAAAACTTTACCACGCATTTCTGGAGGTGTTTCTGTTTGGATGGCAGTTTGCATGGGAATTCCCACTAGTGCCCCAAAGATGCCCACTAGCGCTACCAGTAACAAGACGAGCCACAGTTGAGTTGTAAATACTGACAGACCAATCAGGGATGCAGCCATACCCATACAACCGCACAGACTTAGCTGAGTATAGGAGAAACGTTGACCAAATTGACCAAGAATTGTTGCTCCAGCAGCGATGCCAACACCGCCAGCTGCTAGTAAAAAGCCAAACTGGGAGGCTTTCATATTGGGAATTATTTCTGCCATCCGAACGGCTAGAACAGTTAATGCTGCAAAGACAGAAAACAAGATAATCAGTTGAATCAAAGCATTGCGGACGCGATGATTTGCTTTGAGATAGGCAAAACCGTCTCGCAAGTCAGAGAATACGTGAGGGAATTCTGTATCGGGGTGGTGTTTTTCCTTAGTTGCCAGGATGAACAAAATTATTCCAGCGATCGCATAACTGCCACCTACTAAAAGTTCTTTGCCCAAACTACCACTACCACCAATTTGCAGCCAAAGTCCATCAGCGATCGCTAACAATGGTTCCCCAACAGCAAACCCAACAATCACCGATGCCATCATCGTTGTTGTGTAAAGCGAATTAGCCGAGAGTAAATGCTGTTCTTCTACAATCAAGGGAATTGCCGCCTGTTCTGCCGGAGCAAAAAACTGGGTCAAAGTCGAAACTAAAAAAGTCACACCCAAGATAATTACAAAACCCACTGGCAACAATCCTATGGGTTTCCAATCATGAGTCAACCACAGCATGAAGGGAATTGACAAAACCAGAATGCCGCGCCAAATATTTGTTGCTACCAGCACAGCCTTTTTCGACCAGCGATCAACAAACACTCCAGCAACGGAACCAAACAATACGGCTGGAATAGTAAAAGCCATCATCAAGACTGATACCCAACCACTAATACTCTGATTGCTTCCTTGAAACTGAGTATTAATCAAGGCAATCATCAGTACCAAATAAACTTTATCTGCTAGTTGAGAGAAAACTTGACCGCCCCAAAGAGCCAAGAAATTAGGATTTTTTAATACAGGTAAAAATCCTAGCTGTTTTACATTCCCTGTAATAGCTTCTCCACCTGAACCCGACCCATCTAATTTCGGTAATTCTTTCTCTGGGCTAGTAGCTACTGACATCTGCCCATTACGAAGGCCATTGCTATCTACCTCAGCAGTGGTTAATTTGTCCTCAGATTGTGTTTCTGATTGGCTTGTAACATCAGTTTTTGGGATCTCTGTTGTCCAACTTTGATCGTTTTTAGAAACGTCTTTTGGGGACATTTCTTGGCCATTTATTTGACTAGGTGTACACTTGGGAACAGCACTCAAGTGATTTCTGACTGTAGGATCTGATACTCTATTCTGTTTTTTGGCGAGGTTAGGTGACAAAGGCAGGATTTTTTTATCCAAATCAGACGGTTGCATCATGGTTGGCAGCAAAATAAGAGTCGATCAAGGTAGCAGAGCGAATAGGGCGACCTAATTGATACTGAGCATACTGGCGCAAAATCTGCTCAACAGATAACCAGTTACGATCTCTAGCACCATCAATTTGCATTATCTCTGGTTGTGACAGATGTTGAAGCAAAGCTAGTTCCATAGCACCCAAACGACTAGAAATCACAGGTATTTCTTGCCGATGCATAACAATTGTTTGGGCATTGGGGAGCCAGTGCGTTGCGGAGGTTTCCTCCGTTGAAACAACTGGCGTCATTGGGAATGGAGCATTGAGCATTGCGGATGGGGCATTGGGCATTGGGTATTGGTTATTAATCTCTCCCTGCTCCCCTGCTCCCCTGCTTCTCTGCCTCTGTGCCCTTATCTCCCTTTCTCCTTCTTTTCGCAAACGTTCTCTAGCTTCTAAGGAAACCGTTCCACCCGCAGGGATGCTAAATCCTACTTGCCAGTTGGGGTCTGTGAAGTCTGGCTTCAGGGAACGTTGAGATAGGCAGCAGATTTGCACTTGTGGCGTCAGTCCTGCTAAGGCTAAAAGATGAAACACAGCATGAGCTAGATGAGCCAAAACACCAAATGAATTTGCACTAGACACCGCCTCTAAGCGATGGAGATGTTCATTGAACAAATCATAAAGTTCTTCTTGGGGTTGTTCGCTCAAAGCTTCACACAGAACTATTTCTGCTAAATATTGACTGGCAGCCAGTTTTCCCAAATCTTTAGCTAAACCAGGATAAGTTTTTAACGTCTGTGCTTGAGTAATTTTATCAAGCGATCGCCCTTTAGCAATTAATAGTTCATTCACAACAAACATTCCACTCCTACCGCCCAGGCTGGAGTTGTGCTTACGTGACCCTGGAGCCACAGCTCGAATTAGACCGAATTCTCGTGTCAAAATCGTCACTATTTTATCCGATTCTCCTAGCGCCTGGGTTTTAAGATTAATACCAGTTGCTTTATAGGTTCTACTCATTACTCATTAGTCATTACTCATTAGTAGTTATTTAGTCATTAGTCATTGGTCAACGGTCATTAGATTAGGATAAATGACAAAAGACAAATGACAAAGGACAAATGACTATTCACCCTTTCCCAAGTTATCGCGCTGACGGATCAAATCCATACCGCGAGATGTGCCTAATCTAGTAGCACCTGCTAAGATTAAGTCTAGGGCTTGATTGATAGTGTGAATACCACCTGAAGCCTTAATTCCCACTTTTTCTTTTGCCAATTCCTGCAAAAGTCGTACATCTGCCACTGTGGCACCACCATTCCAACCTGTACTAGTTTTTAAGAACGCTGCTCCCGCCTCCATAGCTATTTCAGCAGCTATTTTTTTCTCTGCATCTGTCAACAGGTTAGTTTCCAAAATTACTTTGACTGTTTGCCCAGTCTCTTCGCAAATTTCGGCAATCTCCCGATGGACTTTTTCAGTTTTGCCAGCTTTCAACCAGCCCAAATTCATGACTACATCCAACTCAGTGGCCCCACTATCCACCGCTTCTTGAGCTTCATACAGTTTCACTGCTGAAGTCGTTGCACCAGAAGGAAAGCCTATCACCGTAGAAACTTTCGGGTTTTTACCGTGGAGAAGTTCAACTGCTTGCTTAACATTAGCGGGGAACAGACAAACTGCTGCAAAGTTGAATCTATATGCTTCTTCACACCATTGCTCAACCTGCTCTGGAGTAGCGGTTGGCGTTAACAGTGCGTGATCGATAAATGGCGCAATATCAATATCTGGATAGTCTGCTGCCATCGTGTCTTCTGCCAGTGATTGATTATTAAACTTTATAAAAAATTAAAACATTTCTTATATATATATTAAACCACATTTATTACGAGTTTATCCTGAAAACAAATTGCTGAATTGTCTTTAATATCGGCTTTACAAATATCCCAGGATTAATACAAGTGTTTAAGTTAACGCTAAGTAGTAGTAATACTGGGAATATAAAGAGGTTTGTTTGCACTATTTGTTAAGAAGTTAATAATACTTTGAGCCAATGCCTGCGATGCCAAATATGGAACACCATTACCAATAGTTTTAAACATATTAGTGAGTGACATATTTTCTGGAAGTACAAAATTTGCAGGCAAAGATTGGATAGCTAAAGCTTCTGCTACAGAAATCCGCCGGACTTTGTAAGGATGTAAATGTACTTCATTATTTCCATAGCAAGCTGTCGGAGAGTAACGCCATCTATGCAGACGTTTGAAAGACTTTTTAGAATCATCTCCTTCATCAATAGCAGCAAATTTTGTGATACCTGCCCTTGGTTGAAAACAGTTTTCAGTATTGGGATGTTTCAGAACATTATTTTTTCTAAACCAGTATTCAACTGTTAATTCTTCAGGTATATTATCAGGACAAGGTATTAAAGAATTTTCTTGGAATGGTTCACACTTACACCAAGGGTAAGCAAAGGCTTTTTCGTGAGGATATAAAATATAATTATCCCAAGGAAAATATTCCTCATGTAGTAACTTTTCACTATCGATTTTGATTCCTATGTTCTGAAGAAAATTCTTTTTGAAACCAATTAAAATAATTCTTTCTCTATGCTGGGGTACGCCATATTCGATAGCATTAATTAATCGTTCTGTTAATATATAATCTGCTTCGTATAATTGTTGCTTGAGCAATTCAAAAAATAAACGATGTTTTGTAGTCTTCCATAAACCCTTAACGTTCTCAAATAAAAAGAAGTCGGGAAGATTTTGGCAAATTAATTCAATATATGAAGCAGAAAGTTGACCATTATCTCCTAAACTTCCTCGATTTTTTCCACCAATAGAAAAATCAGGACAGGGAGGCCCGCCGATGAAACCAATTATATGATGAGATTTGCGACAGTCTTTGACTAATTCTTTAAGGTGTTGTGCTGCTTTTCCGGTAATAAGATTTGTTACATCGGCTGGTTCACCGTGATGATATCCATATTCGGGCAATCGCATTTTCAGAACTTCTCGTGAATAGCGATAGGCGGCGATAAATGGGGCGAAGATTTCATTGACATAAACAATATTAAAACCGCTGGTTTCAAAACCTAAATCGAGGAAACCTGAGCCAGCAAAAAAAGAGAAAATACAAGGGCGATCGCTCATTGAATTACTAGTACGAGCAAAAAGTATTATTAATATTCAGATTTTAGGAAAATATTAACTATCCTAAATTTGATTTAAGGGTTGGCAAAAACTAATATATTTAGGATTTCTACGTAAGTACCAATTAAAAAATAACAATTAAAAAACTGCTTAACCAGTCAAAAAAATTTACAGTTTCTCTAAGTATTACATCTTAAAGTTTACTCAATCTTTAAGGAAAATACCTGACAGAAAAAGAGTCTGGAGTCACAATTAAATATAGGGGTTTCCAAGCCCAAATGATATTTCAGACAAATATTTGTCATTAAATAAAAAGCCGGGGTACTTCGGACTAAATTTTATGCGGATTTTAATTTACTCCTACAACTACTATCCAGAACCGATTGGTATTGCCCCACTAATGACTGAATTAGCAGAGGGACTAGTGAAACGTGGGCATGAAGTGCGTGTAGTCACCGCTATGCCCAATTACCCTGAGCGGCAAATTTACCAGGAATATCGGGGTAAATGGTATGTCAACGAATACAAAAATGGCGTTCAAATTCAACGCAGTTACGTTTGGATTCGTCCACAACCCAACCTATTAGATAGGGTGTTATTAGATGCTAGTTTCGTCGTCACTAGCTTTGTACCCGCCCTCATCGGTTGGCGCCCAGATGTGATACTCTCAACATCCCCATCCTTGCCAAGCTGTGTACCAGTTGCTCTTTTAGGATGGTTACGTGCTTGTCCTGTAATTTTAAATCTACAAGATATCTTACCAGAAGCAGCCGTCCATGTCGGTCTATTGAAAAATAAATTACTTATCCGATTGTTTACATTATTAGAAAAATTTGCTTACCGCACTGCCACTAAAATTAGCGTCATTGCCGATGGGTTTGTGGAAAATTTGCGATCTAAAGGCGTAGAAGCTGACAAAATTGTGCAAATTCCCAACTGGGTTGATGTAAATTTTATCCGCCCTTTGCCTAAAGAGGATAACCCTTTCCGTACAGCACATAATCTAAACGGCAAATTTCTAGTACTTTATTCAGGTAACATTGCCCTAACCCAAGGCTTAGAAAGCGTTGTCAAAGCTGCTTCTGTGTTGCGCCATATCCCAGATATTGTCTTTGTCATCGTTGGAGAAACAAAAGGTTTACAGCGATTACAACAGGAATGTCTAGACTGCGGCGCAGATAATGTGATGTTACTGCCATTTCAAGCCCGCAAAGATTTACCACAGATGTTAGCAGCTGCGGATATTGGTTTAGTGGTACAAAAGAAAAATGTTGTATCCTTCAACATGCCGTCAAAAATTCAAGTGTTACTTGCTAGTGGAGGGGCCTTAGTTGCTTCTGTACCCGATAATGGTACGGCAGCAAGAGCCATTAGGCAAAGTGGCGGCGGAGTTATCGTTCCTCCAGAAGATCCCCAAGCTTTAGCGATGGCAATTTTAGATTTGTACCAAAACCCCGAAAAAGTCAAAACTCTGGGTTATAAAAGTCGCCAATATGCCGTTGAGCAATATGCTTTTGAGCAAGCTTTAAATCAGTATGAGTCCTTGTGTTACTCATTGACAGCAGAACGTAGAGCAATTCAATCTACAGGCATAGTTACGAAACAAGAAGTTTAATCTTTGCTGCAAAATTATGTTACATCTGTAGAAATTACGATTATACTCTCATGCCTAAATATTAGGAATTTTTAAGGTAGCGAATTTTACTAATAAAAATATAACAATAGACAAGCAGGTTGTCAGGTGGATTGTTGAACTAAAAATCTCGTGGCTCACTTCATTCAATAGACCTCTTGCAAAAGTCCCTAACACCACACCCCCAACCCCTCCCCAAAGCATCGGAAAGAGGAGCATTTGCTTTACTCAAATGCGGGGTGGGGTTCTTTATTTTTGATTTATGCAAGAAGTTTAACCCGTGATTACCTACTTGCAAAGTATATATAAACACTATAAATCATAGGTGTATAATAAATCAGACTTTTGCTAGACCAGTAATTAGTATGCTGTGTTGTATCGTAATTTTTAGCAGACAGTATAAAGCGTAGATGTGTAGTTACTTGCAAATTACTAGCTTTAGATTACATATTATGCTGTTTGATTAATCTGCAATTATTTTCGCTGTCAATTACTGCTGCAAAGCTATTGGTTGATTTATCGCTGCACAATAACCATCAGCTTTTCAGCTGTTGCGGATATCGAAATCTAAACAGCCAATTATCAAACCAATCCCATAGACACCTGTTTTTTTGTTAGTATTCAAAAAAACCTATTGGCATATTTGTCAGATCAATTGTTCGTTGTTTGTAAGTAAATGTCAACAATTGTTTCAAAAGGAAGAAAGCACCTGAGGTTTAATGACTGATTATTTCCAAGGAAATTTCCCATTGCAATCTGTCCCACTGACGAAGAGTGCGGTAATAAGCCACGGCCAAACCGAAGAGGCGAGCGAAAAATTAGCTGCAACTATCGCTGTTGCGGCATCAGATCGCAAAGCAGGTGAGATTCTATTGCTCAAAGTAGCAGAAGTATCTTACTTGGCGGATTACTTTGTGATGATGACTGGCTATTCTAAGGTACAGGTAAGGGCGATCGCTCAAGCAATTGAAGGAAAAGTCGAAACTGAGTTGCAACGCCGTCCCTTAAGGACAGAAGGAAAAGTCGAGGGCAATTGGGTACTACAAGATTACGGTGATGTGATCGTTCATATCATGATGCCCAAGGAACGGGAGTTTTATAATTTAGAAGCGTTCTGGATTCATGCAGAACGTATTTCCCTTCCAGAATCTGATGAAGGTGAGGGTAAGCCAACATGATTAGGTCTTCGGTTTCTAATTGCCCAGTTCCTACAGACCAACAACCACTCAATGAATACGAAGAGTTAAAAACTTCCTGGCTATTTCGTGATACCACTTTACATTGGCGCGAGTATATCACGAAACTTGTTTGGATTTGGGGTTTATCTTGGCTCTTCGCAGGGCCTATAGCTGCGGCAAGTTTTCCTCCTCACAAGTATATTGCACATTTTCTTCTCTGTGGTGCAGCAGGAGCCAGTGTCGGGTTAGTGCTGATATTGGTAAGGTTATACTTAGGCTGGTTCTACGTATGTGATCGCCTTTGTAGTCCCACAGTATTTTATGAAGAGTCCGGCTGGTACGACGGTCAAACTTGGACAAAACCACAGGAAGTCCTGAACCGCGATCGCTTAATTGTTGCATACGAGATCAAACCCATTCTGCGACGGTTACAATTTACCTTCGCTGGGTTGGCGGGAATGTACGTTATTGGTACTATAGGTTGGCATTTGTTTTAAAGAGTCATTAGTCATTAGTCATTAGTCATTAGTCATTAGTAAATAAGCAAAGGACAAAGGACAAAGGACTAATAACCAATGACTAAATTAATTAAAAAAGGTGATAAATATAAACCCATGACAATGGGAAAACGAACTCAAGCCACAGCTCTGGAAGTCCGGTTGCTGCGGGAAGGTATTATTGAATCCAGGCATATAGTCCAAGCTGTTGTCTGCGACGAACGAGGACGGGTTCTAACCGTTGCGGGAAATTCTGAAACTGCTGCATTTATCCGTTCAGCCCTCAAACCATTTCAGGCACTCGCTGTCACCACAACAGGTACACTGGAACGCTATCAACTCAGCGATCGCGACTTAGCAATTATTACAAGTTCTCATAAAGGAAGAATAGATCAAGTCCGACAGGTATTTAACATCCTTTGGCGGGCCGATCTCGATCCAACTATACTCCAGTGTCCAATTCCTGAAGATAAGCACAGTCCTCTAGAATACAATTGCTCTGGAAAACATGCCGGAATGTTAGCTGTTTGTCAGCAACGCCATTGGCCTTTGAATAACTACTTGGATCGCAAGCACCCAATACAGCAGTTAATTTTGGGCAAGGTAGCAGAGTTGCTGCGAATGCCAGCCGCAGAATTTATCAGCGCTCATGACGACTGTGGCGCACCAACTTATCTGATGCAACTCGGTCATATGGCATCTTTATATGCACTGCTAGCCTCTAGTACCAACTTGGATATGGAGCGCATTGTCCGTGCTATGACTCATCACCCCGCAATGGTCGCAGGAGATGGAGAATTTGATACGGAACTGATGCGCTTAACTCCAGGAGAAATAGTCAGCAAAAGTGGTGCCGAAGGAGTGCAGTGCATTGGTAGACTCGGTGAAGGTTTGGGATTGGCAATCAAAGTCATGGATGGGGCAAAACGAGCAAAATATGCTGTGGCTATTCACTTACTCCAGCAAATGGGGTGGATTAGTCCCAGCGCCGCCGAAAGCCTCTCAGAAAAGTTTGTCACCTTGGGAAAATACAAGCGTTTAGAAGTAATTGGAGAATTATCATTTTTGTAGTTGCCAAACTCTTGACTATTAGGTTATGCTATAAAAGTTAAGAGCAACGCGGGATAGAGCAGCCTGGTAGCTCGTCGGGCTCATAACCCGAAGGTCAGTGGTTCAAATCCACTTCCCGCCACCACATAGAAAATAAAACAAAACCCTACAATCAGTAAAGATTGCAGGGTTTTGTTTTATTTTGATCTATTCTGGAAGAAATAGCCATCCAAAAAGCGCGGAGAATCATGGTTGTGAAGTTGCAGCGACCAATTTTAGTGGGAGGATTGGGACTTTCCTTTTCCCTGTGGATGTTGGACAGTTGGCACGATTCTATAGTGCAGGTGGGTGAATTCGGTTTGTTAAGTGTCTTAGCTGTCGGTGGTGGTTTGTGGTTATTCCAGCAAAAACGCTCCAAAGACAGTTTAGAACAGCTAGATGGTATGGTGGTAGATCGGACAACAGTGGAAAGTGCGATCGCTAAAACTGAAACTGTAATTAACCAACTAGCACAAGAAGCAGAAAACCATCCAGCTTTAGAGACACTCAGAGAACAAGTTGCCCAATTATTGCTGGAATTAGACAGACAACAAATTAAAGTGGCTGTGACTGGCGGGAAATCCGTGGGTAAAAGCACTTTAATTCAAGTGCTAGAGCAAAATCTAGAGACACAAAATTCCGTGTCTCTACAAGAGACAGCACCTTTATTTAGAGAAGTGGGTGAAAATTCAGATGCGGCTATTTTGGCAGAAGTAGCAAAATCTGATTTTGTTCTATTTCTGACAAACGGTGATTTGACAGACTCAGAATTTCAAACTTTACAGCAGCTAAAGGCAGCAAATCAGCCTAATATGCTGGTTTTCAACAAACAAGACCAGTATTTAACCGATGAAAGCGCCAACATCTTTAGTCAATTGAAACAGCGGATGCAGGGAAATGTAGTTGCAACTGCGGCCTCTCCCGTTGCCATCAAAGTCCGAAAGCATGAGGCTGATGGTTCTGTGCAAGAGTGGATGGAGCAACCAGCAGCAGATATCCAGCAGTTAACGCACCATTTGGGTGAAGTTTTGGCACAGCAAGGACAACGGCTAGTTTGGTTAACAACCATGAGGAAAGCCGGATTGTTGAAAGCTGAGGCGAAAAATTGGCTAAATGAAACCAGACGCGATCGCGCCACCCCAATTATTGAACAATATCAGTGGATAGCTGCTGCTGCTGCCTTTGCTAACCCAGTACCAGCCTTTGATATTCTGGCAACTGCGGCAATTAATGCTCAAATGGTAATGGATTTGGGTAATATCTATCAGCAAAAATTTTCTCTAGAACAGGCACAAACCGTAGCTGGAACAATGGGAAGTTTAATGCTGAAATTGGGTTTAGTTGAACTTTCTACAAAGGCGATTAGTACTGTTCTGAAAAGTAATGCCGTTACCTTTGTTGCTGGTGGCGTAGTGCAGGGAGTAAGTGCAGCTTATTTGACTAGAGTCGCAGGGTTAAGTTTAGTTGAGTATTTCCAACAGCAGGAAATAGCGATAGATTCTGGAACTGGTTTGAATTTGGAGAATTTGCGGCAAACCTTGCAAAAGGTATTTCAGCAAAATCAGCAGATTGGTTTTTTGCAGGGGTTTGTTAAGCAAGGCATGAAGCGTTTGTTACCAGAAGTGCAGCCCGTTGAAGTAGTTAATGTTCAGAAGACAATGGGATAATCTTATACACAAGATCGCTAAATTTTAGATTTTGGATTTTGGATTTTGGATTTAATGATTCAAAATCCAAAATTTTTTTCAAACCCTAATTTTAATAGAGGATAAAAATACATAAATATCTTTCTTTTAATAAATCAGTCTAAAATCTCAAAACCAAAATTGGCTGACACTTGTGTGCTGCTGTTAGTAAATATAAAATTTACCCAAGCCTAAAATAGGCTTGGGTGTATTTAAGAATATCGTGATTGCTAGTTATCAAAAAATTGTGAATAAGGATAATTAGCTAAACAGCACCACTGTTTCTATTAAACAGAATAGCTATAGTTTTGAAAATTAGCTTTAAATCGTACACTAAACTCCAATTTTTTTGATACTGCAAATCCAGACGAATTACATCTTCAAAACTACGGACTGTAGAACGTCCATTTACTTGCCATTCGCCAGTCATACCGGGTTTTACATCTAAACGTTGCCACTCTGGTACTTCATAACGTTCGACTTCATCGGGTGTAGGCGGTCGAGTGCCTACTAAACTCATCTCTCCTTTGAGGACGTTCCAAAATTGGGGTAATTCATCAAGACTAGTTCGTCGTAAAAAGCGCCCTACCTTAGTAATTCTGGGATCATTCTCATTTTTGAAAAAAGCACCTTGCACTTGGTTTTTAACTTCAGATTTCTTCGCTTCTGCATCCACACACATAGAGCGGAATTTCCAAATTTTAAACCGCTTACCCATCCAACCACAACGAATTTGACTAAAGAAAATCGGCCCGGGATCGTTAATTTGAATCGCGATCGCAATTGGAATAAACAAAATTCCTGTAATTAATAAACCAATCACTGACCCGACAATATCTAAGAACCGTTTCATCCAAGAAACCATAGAAGGGTGAGTAGTGGGTAACTGCTCTACTTTACGGGAAGTTGTTTTGCGATTATCTACTACGTCATCTTGTTCTATTAACGACCCATCCTCCACAAGCTCTAAAGGAAAAACCTGATCCAATCCTGTGAGTTTTAGGACTGCCATGACTTGAGGTGTTACATTCCGCAGTGTTAATGTAATACCCTGAGTTTGAGCGTATTTAAAATTACTTATCAAGGCACCTAAACCACTACTATCGATAAAAGTAGTTTGGTGAAAATCAATAATGATTTGCTTAGGATGTGAATTGGGCTGGATTAAGCCTTGGCAGGTTTGCTTAAAGCCTAAAGCCTCCAGCACGCTCAACCGCGTCGGCACCTGCACTATAGCCATGTCGTTTAGGGAATTAACTGGAAAATCGACCTCTGTCGGTTGGCTAGTCATGAAGCTCTGCACTTTCGTTGCCATGTATAATGTAATATGCCAAACATTACTTTGTCCTACAAAATTACTGAACCTAATATCGGAATTAGTGGTAATTAGGACTAACTGCTATTTACCGGGGCTGAGATTGGAGATCGCTAGCGACGATTCACAATAGAACAAGAAGCCAAAAAACATCCTTGCTGTTGTGCCGACGCAGCGCGATCGCGTTGCTCTCATCAAATGATTGCTAAAAATACGGTTACACCTACCGCACGCCTGATTGAGGTCTTTTCTGCCATTCAAGGGGAAGGACTGAATGTAGGGACACGTCAGATATTTATTCGTTTTGCTTTGTGTGATTTGCGCTGTCACTTTTGTGATAGCGCCCACACTTGGAGTGCACCTACAACTTGTCGGATAGAGCGATCGCCTGGATTGCGCGACTTTGAAATTCACTCTAACCCTGTCTCATTACCCATATTACTCGAATGGGTGGAACAGCAAAATCTACCTTGTCTACACGATAGCATTAGCTTAACTGGCGGCGAACCGCTTCTTCATGCCTCATTTTTAACGCAGTTTCTACCCCAAGTGCGAGCCATAACTGGTCTACCTATATACTTAGAAACTGGCGGACATCGCCCAGAACAACTAGCAATGATTATCCCATACTTAGACTCTGTAGGTATGGATTTAAAACTGCCCAGTGTTAGCGGCGAAAGTCATTGGCAAGAACATAGTAAATTTCTCCAGTTATGTTATGACTCATATTTAAATGTTTTTGTCAAGATAATTGTGTCTCAAGACACAGATCCCGCCGAGTTGGAACGTTCAGCTTCGTTGGTGGCAGAGGTTAGTCCAGATATATCAGTATTTTTACAACCTGTTACGCCTTTGGCAGTATCAGAACAATTTTCTCCAGTACCTGTACTTGCGCCTTCCAGCGATCGAGTTTTGATGTGGCAAGCTTTGATGAAGAGGTTTCTTAAGCACGTGCGCGTGATCCCCCAGACACATAAAATGCTAAACCAGTTGTAAAATTTTAGTTTGATAAAGATGTAGTCAAGAAAAAAGTAAGATTTTATGAAATGGTAATTGGGCTGTTCCCTGTTATGAATTAGGAAGGCAGCAGCCCAATTACTAGCAGCAGGGCTGATTTATTCCATTTCAAATAGAAGTTGCTATAGTGCGCCCTCATCTGGAGCTTTGGATTTAGCTTTTGCCTTATTGGCACTGCGTTTGAGGGCAGAGAGTCTTGCTTCGTATCTCGACCGTTGACGCTTACTAGGAGTATTATCAATCAGGGTTTTCAAGGCGCTACCGAGACTCTTGTAGGCATTGGGGAGGCTATAACCAAAACGAGTTGCTAAAGCGATCGCTTTCTCATCAGCATTGAGCAATTCTCTTAGTTGCTTTTCCCCATTATTCTTTTGGTACAGTCGCCAGCCTGACACGCCACAAAGCGACAAAGCTAACACCAGCAGCAATCCATCTTGTACCCACAATTCCCCGACAGCACCACCTAAACCGATGGCTAGTGCTGCCATTTCCCAACCATCTTTAGGAATTGTGTCATTTTGAACGCGAGCAACCTCATGCCAGAACAGCAGATTACGCTGATCCATAGCGAGGGCATCCCATTTCACCAAATCAATTTGAATTTCTACCTGGTCTTTACCAATTTCTTCGCAGCGAACCAGGGGTGGATTGACCTCAGTTGTGCCTTCAACCGTGACCCAGCTTTGCAGTTCTGGTGGTAGTAAGGCTTTCAACCGCCGGAGTTCGCTCATTTCCGCTTTAGCAGAGGAGGTTGCATAGGATGTCATAAATATCCAGCCCCAGAAAATTTCAGTATATAGTGAGGGTATCACTTTGGAGTATAGCTATTTAAGTAACGATCCGTCTCACTCACTAGGAAAACTTCCTCGCTTTTTTCGCGCTTCCATTGCTTTTTCTAGTAAATCTAACAATCCTGGGGCTTCTTCTTGAATACTGAGTAATAGTCTTTCCCCAAGTTCTATATTCCCAGGATCGAGGCCTGTCGCCATCACTTCTGTCAAGCGAGGTATTGCTATGCCATCCACAATCTGAATTAATCCACTCAGACAACGGTGAAATTGTTTTTCTGTAAGAATCGAGTCTTCTAAAGGAAACTCAATAATGGCACGAATTTCACCATCGGATGGGTCATACTCCCATTGCAACATTTTGGTTTCCCAGGAAATGGCAAGCATTGTCTGGAGGATAGCTGCTTTGTGAGGATGGTCTTGGATACCTCCCAGAACTTGAGGGGCAAATACCCGAAAAAATTTTCCTTCTTCATCCAGTTGGACAACTATTAGGAAATCTTCTAGATTATCAGCCTCTACACCTGTTATAATTCGGTCTTCTTCATCATCAAAACGGTAGTCCCAACCAAGGTTGTCTAAATAGTTGGCAATCTGTTTGAGGTTAGCTCCCATAAAAGCCTCATAAGGAACGTGGAGCAGTTGTTACCAGACCTAGTTTAACCTGCTAGGGGTAGTTGTTTGGGTTGGTGTGGATACTTCCGATCGCATAGAAGTATGCAATTAAGGTATTGGGGATGGGTTATGAGGTATGGGGCATTGAAGATAAGAAAAATAGACGTTCGGTCGACCCTATGAATGATGTTTTTTGAATGACTCTTGCTGATTCTTAAAGAAACAATCGTTACTGTTTTTCAAATGTTAGTCAGTCAAGGATATAGTCCTAACTCCCTTAAATTTTAATTTTTTATAATTTGAATGAATGTCTTGCTAGAGCAAGCATAGTGGCAGGATTTGTAAGCAAATAGAAAATTGAAACTTATGAAATATCGAAAAAATGGAACTGCGACACCTGCGCTACTTTATTGCTGTAGCTGAAGAACTGCACTTCAGTAGAGCCGCCGAGCGACTGCACATCGCTCAACCGCCTTTAAGCCAGCAAATTCAGCAATTAGAGGCGCAATTGGGGGTAGAACTGTTTCACCGTAAAACCAAACGACAAGTGCAACTAACAGAAGCAGGACAAGTTTTTTTGCAAGAAGCTTATCAACTTTTAACTCAACTCCAAAAAGGAATTGAGCTAACCCAAAAAACGGGAAGAGGTGAAAAGGGACTACTGCGAATTGGGTTTACCAGTTTGGCAACTTATGATTTGCTTCCTGTGATTTTGCGGCGATTCCAAGAACAGTTTCCAGAAGTAGAGTTGGTATTGCAAGAATTAACCACAACTCAGCAAGAGCAAGCACTACAGAATCGGCACATCCATGTAGGTTTTGCCCATCCACCCTTAGAAGACAACACACTCAATCAAGAGTGCATTCAGCAAGAAGCTTTAATTGTGGCTATGTTAAAAACTCATCCCTTAGCTGAACAAGAAAAGATTTCAGTGCGATCGCTAGTAAACGAAAACTTTATCATGTTCCCTCGCCATTTGGGGCCCGGACTTTACGACCAAATCGTAAGTCTTTGTCAGCAAGGAGACTTCAGCCCAAAAGTGACTCAAGAAGCGATTCAGATGCAGACGATTATCGGATTGGTTTCAGCAGGAATGGGGATTGCGATCGCACCGTCTTCATTGCAAAATCTTCAAAGAACTGGTGTAGTTTATCGTACTCTGGAGGAGAAAACACCATTAGTAGAAACGGCTATAGTGTGGCGGGAAGAAGATATGACACCTGTGCTAAGGAAATTTCTACAAATTGCGTTTTTAAAATAGCAAAATCTTATAAGTTATACAGATTTTTAAACCATATTAAAAAGGTCTGCACCTTTGGATGTTGAGAATTTAAAATTTCATACTTTATTGCTTGATGCAGTTGTCTTCCTGGCTCTTTTTGCCATGCTAGCCAAGTGTAAATTTTAGCTTTATCAAGATAAGAATCTTTGAATGATGCTCCTTTGCTTTTTGCTTCTTGCGCTACTTCCTGAGCATATTGCCAAATAGTTTCGCTTTCATCTCTAATCATATAAGCTAAAAAGCTCTCTAACATACCTCTCATTTGGTTATCTGGCATAATCCAGATACCAAACTTAATTCCATTTTTTGTAACGTGAATAAGTCCTGTCTCTGATATTTCTTCAGGAATGTCGGGGATACTTGGCAAACAAGCATTTCTTATGCTTGTCCAACGTGCAGGCAAATCTTCATCTGCGTCTATTATCACGCCTAAATGGGTGAGTCCTGATGCTTGTAATTCAGTAGATATAAGGTTTGCATCAATGTTTTCGTAACCTTCGCAATCTTGTATTGATACAATTGCTTCCCTTTTATTCTCACCCCAACGAATTCCGTTTTTTTCTATTAATTCTGGTATAACTCGTAAATCTTCTTGTCCTTCTACTAACAGTTTCTTGGGTTTATAAGCTTTTGCCATTACTAACGTACCTCAATTTCTCTTTCGGCAGCAATGACAATTTGAGGTTCAGTGAAGACTACACTTGTTTCTTTACCTTTCTCAATTCTGTGAATTCTAATACCATCCTCATTTGCGTCTTCCTGCTCTGCAATAGTAGCTAAACTTGTCCAACAATCACTATTGTGTGTAGTTGCGAAAACTTGCACATTTAATCTTTTGGCTGTTTCCCAAATCAGTTTCCACATATCAGACATAGCCGTAAAATGGAGTCCGGTATCAATCTCATCAACAAATAAGTATCCATCTTTAGCACACACTGTAGCGAGTGCAAGTCCTAAGATACGCCAAATACCATCACCCATACTACCAATTGGTACACGCTGATTACTATCAGAAAGAAGTACAAAAAAACCGCCCCGCGAATCTAAGGAATACCTGGACTTTCGAGAACTAACTGGAGCAATACGTTGAATTTTAGAATCTATTCTATGAAGTGCCTGCTCTACAAGTTTTTCTTCAGGTGTTAGTACTATCTGATCAAATAGTTCAATCATCTTCTCGGTTTCTAAAGAAGATGATGTTATAAATTGTATTTTTGGTACTGAATTTTTAGTATATCTACGCAATTGGCGAGGATAATCCTCTATAGGAAGTCCACCATTAGCTGATAGCGGTAATCTCCAAGGCTTTTCTTCTTGCCCATAAATCCAGTTAATACTGAAGTCTAGTTCCCTTAATGCATCTGACACTTCATCATATAGAAACTCAGGGAATAAGCTAAGTTGCTCTGTTGAAGAAATTTTGCGTTTTTCTATTGATACAACAAGCTCCTCTTGAATATTGCCATTAGTACCTGTTATTGAAAATTTGCTCCCCAGTTCAATTTCGTGACCATAAAAAAGGTGGCGAACATCAAGGTCTTGAGCTGAACTTAACCTACGTTCACTACGCTCATCATCAAAAAAATATTCACTCCGGTTAGTCATTGTCTTACGTAGTGGATCAAGATTATTCCGTGAGCATAAAAGTTGAATTGCTTCTAGTATTGATGTTTTACCAATATTATTTTTACCAACGAGCAGGTTTACTCTACCAAGCTGCTGAAGCTCGAAAGATTGAAAACTACGGAAATTCTCTATTTTTATCGTCTTCAACATAATTTTGCTAGCCGCAGACAACAAAGAGTTAATGACTAGTATTTAGTATAAGCACTCTTAACACTTCTCACTTGAGCAAAAACAAGCGCTCGCCTTTGTCAATTGAGATAAATTAAGCGATATCTTCGATGGGCTACGCCTACGCACCTTACCCCAATTCCTCAACATCAGCACTTTCGCCTTCTGGCTCAACAGGCTCAAACTTCACCTTGTTGTATAAATCTTGTAGAGAAATCTCAAATGGTACGGTTACAAGTGCGATCGCTTCATCTTCTTCATCATATTCACGAAGCGTCCATTGCTTTTTCCCAGTTTTGGAAAATTGATCTACATGAATCCGAGTTTGGTCAATTAATAGGTATTCTTGGAAAGTGGAAATAGTTCGGTAAGCCTGAAATTTATCTTCGCGATCGTACCCTTTGGTAGATTTTGATAAAACCTCAACAATAATCTGTGGATTCAGAATTACATCCTTCCGGTTGTTAAAAAACTCTGGTTCACCTGCCAGAATCATCACATCTGGATATGTATAGGTAAGCTTTTGGGGTATCCACAGACGAACATCACCCATGAAAACTTCGTAATCTTGCTGGCGAAACGCAAAATTTAAGGCAGCACTTAGATTCAACGAGATTCGATTGTGATTTATTGTTCCACCCGCCATAGGAATTATTTGCCCGTCAATGTATTCACTTTTGTAGTCAGCAGCTTCTTCTAGTTCTAAATATTCCTCTGGGGTATAGTATCGCTGTTTTGTTATTTGCATAATTTTATCGGGTAACAATGTTTAACAATACGGATCGTCTAAGCACTAAAGATATTTTATCCATGTTGACCGAACTGGTTAATAGGTTAGATAGAGGTTTTATGTGCTTTCTACAAGGTGAGCGTAGGCGCAGCCGACTGTAGGCATCGCTATCTCAATTCACATAGTCTTTTAACTTCTTTTCCTATTGATAACCAGCGGCTTGTAAGAGAAACAACTTGGCATAACGTCCTCCTAGCTGTAACAATTCTTCGTGAGTTCCCTGTTCTATAACTTCGCCGTTTTCTATAACTAGAATTTTGTCAGCCATTCGTACCGTTGAGAAGCGATGGGAAATCAAAAGTACCATCTGATTTTGAGTAATCGAGCGAAAATGATTGAAAATTTCAAACTCAGCTTGGGCATCTATTGCTGATGTTGGTTCATCTAACACCAAGATATCTGCTTGCGATCGCATAAAAGCACGAGACAGTGCAATCTTCTGCCACTGTCCTCCAGAAAGTTCTTGTCCTCCTTTAAACCAACGACCAAGTTGAGTCTGAAAGCTTTGAGGTAATTGGTCAATAAAAGATTGGGCCATGCCTTTTTGGGCAGCAGTTTTCCACTGTGTTTTATTTTCGAGATGTTCTACATCGCCTACACCAATATTCTCTCCCACAGTGAACTGGTAGCGGACAAAGTTTTGAAAAATCACACCAATGCGACGCCGCAACACATCCACATCCCATTCCTGCAAGTCCAAACCATCTAAGAAAATTCGCCCAGAGTCCGGGGTGTAGAGTCGGGTAAGTAATTTGATTAAGGTAGTTTTACCGGAACCGTTTTCACCCACAATTGCCAGTTTCTCTCTGGGTTTGAGATGCAGCGAAATGTTTCTCAATGCTGGCTTGGAACTTCCCGGATAAGTAAATGAGACATTCTCAAAACGGATACCATCTTGGGAATTTAAACCAATGGTTGCTTTACCCCAAGATTTTGGTACTTCTTCTTCCAGAAAATCGTAGAGATTTGATAGATATAGGTTGTCTTCATACATCCCTCCAATAGAAGTGAGGGCATTGGAAAAAGTAGATTGTCCTTGGCGAAACACAGTGAGATACATTGTCATATCTCCCAAGGAAATCTTACCTAACGCTGTTTCCAGCACAATCCAAGCATAAGCTAGGTAAAAAGCCCCAGTACTGACTAAACTCAGCAGATATCCCCACAATCCTCGCCGCAGAGTTAAATCGCGGTCTTCGCCATAGAGTTGATCGAACAGGCTGCGGTAACGTCCTAGCAGCATCTCTCCCAACTGATAGAGTTTGACTTCTGTAACAAAATCTTCTCTTGCTAATAGATTTTCTAAGTAGTGCTGTTGTCGGGTTTCTGCCGCACGCCAACTAAATAAGCGAAAGGCTTCTCCAGCAAATTTGGTTTCGGCAATAAATACAGGCATAGCTGCCAAAATCAGTACCACCACTGCCCAAACTGAGAAATTTACTAGCAAAATACCGTAAGTAATTAGGGAAAGGGCATTTTGCACCAACCCAAAGGTGCGGTTGACTAGGGAAAGGGGACGAACCGATGCTTCTCGTCGGGCATTGGTCAATTTGTCATAAAATTCTGAGTCTTCAAATTGCCTAAGATCCAGTGTCAGCGCCTTTTCTAAAATGAGTACATTTACTCGCTGACCCATTAGCGCCCGCAATAACGACTGACAAATGGTGATTCCCCGCTGACTGCCTGCTAGTAAAATTACAGTGATCGCTTCTAATCCTACATAAAATAGCGAGGGATAAATATTGACAAAACCATCGCTTTGTGTATTAGCTTGAGATGCAAATACCACTGCATCAACAATTAACTTACTAATGTAGGATATCGCCGCCGGTAAAAGACCAGCCATTAAAGTTAAACTAGCCAGAAAAATAGTAAGCGATCGGCTAGTAGTCCATACTAAGCTTACAGCCCGTCCACTGTAGCGGAAAACCGTCAGTGATTGGCGTAGGATATTTCTTTTTTTTTAATTTTCATTTTTTTTGGTGAGACACCCCAGCTTGGGCGGATCTTCCTGATTCTATTAATCTTTATATTATTTTAACAATAAAGAACTCAGAACTCAGGAGCTAGAATGACGAGTATGCGACTGGGTGGTAAATACCATGCTGAAATTAACGGATATTCTGACTCCTGTTTACATTTTTATCCCCACAATCTCCTACCTGCTTTCCCATTTAATTTTTGGTGAGTATCTTTTAATAAAGCTGGAATATTTAACTTTTCTGGACAGCGAGGCAAACAGTCACCACATTCTGTACAACGGTTGCCTTTCATTCCAGGGAACCAGTGACCTGCATTTTCAAACATTCCGTAACGATATTGGCCATAGTCTTTCATCTCGTATGCTACGGCAAGATTATGTAACCGCAATACCTCTGGAATATTGATATTTTCTGGACAGGGCAAACAAGCATAACACTGGCTACAATTATCAGTTTCCAAAGCAATTTTTTGATGATTTTCTAACCGCCAGAAAGTGGAAATTTCTGCTGATGTTAACTCTCCATCATGGTCAGCAATTTGCAAAGGTTCTCTTAATTCCTTTGGGTTAGCTGGCCCTATACTCAAAGTAGTAATACGGCGATCTGCAAGTAAAAATCGATAATTCAATTCTAAGGGTGAATACGGATAACACAGGTCTTTTAGAGTTTGTGGTGGTGTGTAGAGTCGTCCTCCCTTATCAGCAGGGGAAATAATGAAAACGCCCATGTCCTTTTCGGCAGCTAGTTGAATTGCTGGTGCGTGCCGTTGAAAAAAATAGTAATAATGCAGATTGACAAATTCAAATAAATCTGTGTTGATTGCTGCCTGAATTACCTCTAATGACCCGTGAGTGGAAAAACCAACGTGTCGTACTCGGCCATCAGCAACAGCTTCCTCTACTGCTTGCATACAGCCATTTTTGGCTTGTACCCACTCCAAATGTTGCCAAGTGTTCAAACCATGAACTCCTAAGCAATCTAAATAATCTAGCTGTAATCGTTCTAGAGATTCGTCGATGTACCGACGCATAGTGTCAGCATCTGCTGTGGCTGAGATTTTGGTAGTGACATAAAGCCTAGTTCGAGGTACTGACAACCCAGCTTTTAGCGCCCTACCAAGATACTCCTCGCTTTTGCCATAACCTCTGGCGGTTTCTAGATGATTAATTCCTAGCGCTAAGGCTTGTTCGATGGTCTGATGAGCATTTTCAAAATCAGCCAAGTAGCGCATCGTTCCCAAGGAAAAAACCGAGAGGTGCAGATTCGTTTTTCCAAAGCGTCGGTATTGCATTTTTAACAAAGAGTTAGGAGTTACGAGTTATAAGTTAGGAATTGAAAGAAGTAAATCATAACTCTTAACCGGAGGCAGAGCGTCTCCGGCTCTGCTCCTAACTTTTTTTGCTTACGAGTTAAGAGTTGAAGCAAAATAACTCATAACTCCTAACTCATAACTCATAACTTTAATTTAGCTGTCGTCATTACCAAAGCGCTTGATCAAATCTTCAGGACGGAGATTAGAAATAAATTCACGGAAGGCTTGCTGTTCGGCTTCATCTGCATCGCGATCTACAGGGATAGAAGCATCGGCAATGACTTCTTCCATTACCCAAATGGGAGTATTTGTACGGAGGGCAATAGCGATCGCATCGCTAGGACGCGCGTCAATTTCTTTTTTGATTTCGCCTTGCTGGACAATTAAAGCTGCATAAAATGTATCCTTTTGCAGGGAATGAATAATCACCTTTTCTAGAGTCATGTTCCAAGTCTCTAAAATATTCACAATCAGGTCGTGAGTTAAGGGTCTAGGAGGCTTCTGATTTTCCAGTGCGCCCATAATTGCCCTAGCCTGTTCCTGACCAATGTAAATTGGCAAAGCCCGCCGATCTGAAGAATCTTTCAAAAGGACGATCGGGCTGCGGGTTATGGCATCTAATGCTATGCCAGCGACTTTCATTTCAATCATTGCCTAAGCCTCTACAATGCTTTGAGAGTCTTGGATGCCATGTAATAAATAGCACCCATTTTTAGGCGGTTTGGTGACAGTAATAAACATAAGCATTCGTTCTCTATAATTGCTTCTATTAAACTCCGAACTTGTGGTGAAAACCAGAGTAAGTCAAATTGGTCTTCTTAGAGAATAACCTTCTTACCCAAGTATGCCCTGTGAAGGATGCTAATGTGTTAATATTCCTATGCAAAAAAGCTATGCGAAAAAAAGTCAGAAAATATACTTGGATGTTCGAGATTTATGTGACAATTACCAATTGATTCCAGGCAAAATTAGGCAATAAATAGAGTTAGTTTAACAAAAAAGCCGTGTTTACAGGATTAATCCAGGCATTAGGAACGATGGAACCCTTAGGGGGCGATTCTTGGCAAATTACTTGTGTAAACCATTCGGGTGAAGTAATTATGCAAGATTTGGCTTATGGTGACAGTGTTGCTGTAGATGGTGTTTGCCTGACAGTGGAACAAGTTTTAAAAGAAGGGTTTATTGCCACGGCTTCACCGGAAACTCTACGCCGGACAACCTTGGGAGGTGAGCAAACCCAACGGAAATATGTCAATTTAGAAGCGTCGTTAAAGGTAGGCAGCAAAGTTGGCGGTCATTTTGTGATGGGTCATGTAGACGGCATCGGTCGATTGCTAGTGGCACAACAAACTGCTAGTTCTTGGGAAATGACCTTTATTGCATCCGAGGCGATCGCACGGTACATTGTCCCCAAAGGTAGCATTGCCGTCAATGGCATCAGTCTCACAGTCGCCGATTATGAGCCAGAACTCTCCCAATTCAAAGTAGCGGTAATTCCCCTGACATACAGCGAGACAAATCTTCGTTATTTGGTTTCTGGCAGTTTGGTGAATTTAGAAGGGGATATTCTCGGCAAATACGTCGAAAAATTCCTTTCTTCTGGCAACCCCCACACCAGAGCTAATGATGACAATAGTATAGATGGCATTACACCCGCATTCCTAGCAGAACACGGGTATTTGTAATTAAAAAAGTTAGGAGTTAGGAGTTAGGAGTTTTAAATTCATAACTCTTCACTCCTCACTCCAAACTTTCTTCTAACTGCCTGGTTCCTGGCTCACCTGAGCGGTTTGCAAACCCCGCACTAACTGACTGAGGGCACTTTGTAATTCCACGCCTGGGTCAGAAGCAACCCACCCATCTTGTGTCAGGTGGCGGACTTCAAAGTGCAGGTGAGGACCTGTGGAGTTTCCAGTACTGCCAACTCGCCCGATGACAGTTCCAGGTTGTACCCACTGACCGGGTTGAACAAGGATTTCTGACATGTGACCGTAGAGAGTTTGTTCAGCAGATTTGTGATTTAGGATAACAGTTAAACCATAACCACCCACCCAATTAGCAGTTTCCACTTGACCCGCAGCAGCTGCCAAAACTGGTGTTCCTGTAGGCGCACCCAAGTCTGTACCAGCATGGAAGCGTTGAGTACCTGTGATTGGATGAATTCGCCAACCAAACAAAGAAGTAATAGGAGCGGGAATAGATAGTGGATACATCATTCCCGTACCACTATAAGCTACTCTCCCCATATAGGGGATTTGCGGCAATACTGATGCTAGTGAGAAGTCGTAAGCTACGTTGCTGGGGCGGGGTGCAATGTTACCATCTGCCATTGGTGGCGGTAAAGTCCCACCACTCGGTGCAATGGGAGCTGCACTCACTGTTGTCGGGCTGAATTCAGCAGGAGTCGGGATAAACCGATTCGGGCGAAATGCGCTCTTGGTGACGACACCGCTAGAACCACTTTGAGCAGCACGCCATCTACTAGTATTGCCAGTAGTTGCAATTGGCCGCACGGGTGGAACTACTGGTAATTGGGCGTTTTGACTTCTTTTGAGCCAATTAGGTGATGATTTACCATTAGAATCAGCTACACTCCTTTGGGGTACTTTGGCGCAAACGCCGCCTAATACACTTTGCCCTGATGGCAAAATGGCTCGACAACCACTGGAGCGTTCTGTAACAATTACAGAGTTTGGTGCTTGATAAGTAGCTGTTGCACCACTGTCATAACTATTAGGATCGATATAAGCGTTATTATAATCCTTGGTTTTTTCCGCCGTTGCACTGACAGGGCTGTTAGAGTTATTTGATGGTTGAGCAACTACTGGAAGTTTTTCAGGTGCATAGCGGGCTGGGGTGTTGGGTTTTTCCTGTCTCACCCTGACAGGAGTAACCTGGGAGGCTTCTACTTTAGGCTTTGACTGTCTGATAATCACAACAGGTTCAGCAGCTTCGATTTTGGGTGTATACTGCCTAACTGGCTCTTTTGATTGAGCAACTTCTGGCTTGGCTAGTCTTTGTCTGAGTCTGGCTCGCCGTTGGGAAAATTCCGGTTGCGCTTGAGCGGCTTCCGGCGACGCAACAGCCTGTTTTTTAAAAGTCGAGGCTTTAACTGGATTTGTAACTGCTGTTGGTTGAGAACTTTCAACAGTGGGAACGATGTTGTCTATTTGTGCTTCCGTTTGGGCAAACACGAAGCCACCGCTAAGGAGGCTAACGCTACTCAGCCAACAGAGGCTCTGAGCTGGTAGTGTTGAGGCAAAACGTTTTTTTGTTAGACTTTGCTGCCATAAGTAATGCAAACGATGATCGGCAGAATTTTTGCGCTGCGTCATTTGTTCTCTCAGTTGTGTGTAATTGCCTAAAGAGATGATGCTAGTACAGCACGGCGTAAATAAACCACCCATTCAAAATCAACGAAACGCTTACGCTGTATTCATTTTGAATTTTGAATTTTGAATTTTGAATTCCGCCTTGCGGTGCTAGTGGTTTGTCTTGCCCCAAGAGCGAAATTTTGAACAAACCTCAAATTTAAACGGAAGATTTATGGTACCCCAAACTGATTGTACCGGGTTCAATATAAATTTCCGGTGTAATTAATTCCTTTGTATCATGTGTTTCTAAATCAACTCGTAAATTTCCTTGAAGAGTCACCCCAACTACTGTACCCGAAAGATTATTGACATACACCCGATCGCCTATGTTTGTAAACAATTCTAAATAGCGAGACAAGAGTATATTTACTCCTTCTTGTTCAAGGCACTCCATACCGGATTCTATTCCTAGTAAGACTTTAGAAGTGAGCATTTCCAGACACGAAATTGGTCTGAAATCTTGGGAAGCTTGCCACGATTCCAGATTGATTCCAGTTTCTGGTACTGGGTTTATCCAGTTAATACCAATACCGATTACTGCTTGGGTAATTTGTCCTTTGTTTACTTTGGTTTCTGTCAAAATGCCGCCTAGTTTGCGACCATTTAAAACTAAATCGTTAGGCCATTTTATCCCAACATCTATACCGCATTGGCGCAATTGCGACGCAATTCCCCAAGCAGTAGCAAAAGTTAGCTGATAGCTGTCAGTAGCCTCTATTTTGTGGTCGAAAGAAATCGCCACGGAAACATATAATCCCCCAGCCGGAGAAATCCACTGGCGGCCCCATTGTCCCCGCCCAGCAAATTGCACAGTTGCGATTACTACTGTCCCTGAAATAGCCCCTTGGTTGAGTAAGTTCCAGAGGGTTTGGTTGGTTGAGGAGACGCTTTCAAAAAAATGAAGGGAAAATGGTAAATATGTATGCTTACGCCCTGCTTGCAAGGCTGCTTCCAAGTTTTGCAAATTAAATCCCACAGCAGTTAACCTAAATTCCGTTGTTCAAGTTAGCATTGATTGGCTGATGAGTGATTTCTGTTTAGGTTTGGTTGAAGATGCACATTTGGCACTGGCGCAATTGGGAAGGACTGCCCTATCTAACTTGTAGTATTCTGGAAGGTTGGCATCACGGCTTCTTTACCCAGCAGTTTTGGCCGCGATCGCCACAAGTTATCACAGAAGTATTGCAACCAGAGGCATCAGTCTATCGCTTAAAGCAGGTTCATGGCAATACTGTTCTCACCCCCCAAGAAGTTGAAAGCTTCTTAAGTTCTGCTGAAGAGGATTTCGCCTCGGCAGATGGTTTAATCAGCGAACAGCCAAGACAAGCGGTTTGGGTCGCTAGCGCAGATTGCACACCCGTGCTAATTGGGGATGTGCGAACTGGACAAGTGGCAGCATTACACGCGGGTTGGCGGGGGACTGCTAAAAAGATTGTGCCCTTGGCGATCGCTCGATTACAATCCCAAGGCAGCCAACTCGATGATTTACGTATCGCTATGGGGCCTGCGATCGCTGGTGAGGTTTACCAAGTCTCCATTGAAGTGGCTGCCGAAATTGGGGCTAGTATTATATCACAGAATGACGAAGAAAAAATTGTAACTGCATTACATGAGTTACCAAATTCACCTTTACTAGAAGACCCTAATCCAGGAAAGGTAAGGCTAGATGTGCGGCGAGTAAATACCTTACAACTGGAAAATATGGGGATTAGTGCAGAACAAATTGCGATCGCACCTTATTGTACTTTCCAAACTCCAGAGCATTTCTTTTCTTATCGTCGAGAGAAAGAGAAAAAAGTACAGTGGTCAGGGATTGTTAGCGGCAAAACAAGTCACTAGCATTCAAATGTGTTTTGGCTGATAGAGCGATCGCTTTATCAGCTTGGATTCAATATATAAATTCGCCATGTTGTGGATCAAAAATACGGCATTTTAACTGATGACAGAGATCCTGAATAATTCTCAAATCACACATGCCAACATGGGGCGAGAGATAAATCAACTTTACGGGTTCATCATCTAAAAAGACTTTCCATACAGAAAAATCACTAGGATTTTCTCTAGTGCATCCTGGAAAGTAATAATAACCATCATGGAATTCAACGTCAGGATAAAGTTCATAAATTACAGAAATTATTTCTGTGCCAATACCAATTTCTAAAATATTCTCTTCATTGATATAGTTTATCGAGAGAAGGTCAGGTGATATTCGCATTAACCATAAACTGAGACTCATAACCTGCCGCAGGTTCCTGTATCGTTGAGTCGGAATATAGTAAGTTTTACTTCGTTAGTATTGCCATAAGCATCATGAATTTTTTGCATTATCCCCAAGAGTGTTGGGTCAATGAGATACTCTTCTGTTTCAGGATCGATGGCAATATGCCAGTTGTAATGGATTTCGATCAAAGTTGGACGTAAGCGCTCGAAAACAGCACGACACCGCATAGCAAGAGCATCACGTTGTTCCTGACGCTGGTGTACTTCTTCAGAGACTGAGGTTGATGCTGGTAAAATGCGAGTGCGTTTTGGTTGGGATACCTGTGTCATATCATTCCTCATATCTAGACAAAAACTTAACTTAAAGCTTCACTCAACAGTTCACAGTGCATTAAAGCGCCATCCACCAAAGATTGGATTTTCTCTGATGATAAAGGATCGCCATTGGCGTAATGCTCCATCCAAGTCAGACCAATTAAATTGGGATCATCGGGTAAACTCGTTAAATCCCAACCAGGCATTTCCAAGTCTTCCATGAGACGATTTACCTTGGGGTCATAACTGAGAGCAAAGCAGCGACAACCTTCAGCAGCTGCCATAATCAAACTGTGTAAGCGCATTCCAATTGCCATTTCCACACCGCGAAACACACCTTTCAAAAGTTGCGGATCTTCTAGACACAAAATCTTGCTAACATCTTTAAGATGTGGTTGAATAGCTTCGGCAATACTTAAATCTTCACTTTTTTGAAACGGTAGTAATAAAATAAATGCTTGCGTGGCTTTTTGAAAATCCACCAAAGCACGAGTTAAATTTGCTAGACGTGTTTCTGTCAGTTGGGGATGCGATCGCAACGTTACCGCAACTCTCGGTGCAGGTAAATCCCAAAGTCCGGGTACTGGTTGAGATTCCAACGCCCAAACTGGGTCAGGAGCTATCATACAAGGAATTTGCCAATTAGATAATAAAGCCGCACTGGCGCGATCGCGGACACTAACTTTGGTACAATTCTTAAAGGTTTGCCGTGCTAACCAACGAGTTTGCGGACGCACCAAAGGGCCAATACCCTGCGCCCAAGCAACAGTTTTCAAACCCATTTTCTGCGCTAATGCCATCAGCCCCCCGTAATAAAATGGGCTGATAGTGCTAGTAACATCTTGAATGAGACTCCCGCCGCCCCAAATTAAGGCATCACATGAGCGTAAAGCTTGTAGTACATCTAAGGGAGCCATGCGATCGTAGGTTTCTACATTGTAGCGATCGCGGGTTTCCTCTGGATTACCAGAAAGCACCACAGGCGTTACGTGAGATGGTAACATTTGCAAAAGCGTTGCCAATAAAGCTTCGTCACCACCATTACCTTTACCGTAATATCCAGACAATAATGCCCGCATTTTGACCATTTTGGATTTTGGATTTTGGATTAATTAATAGCTATTGTTAAATGAATCTCTGTCTCCCATATAGATGGTAAACTCATTCCCAAGTTCTATAGCAGTGGTCAAACAACTTAGGAAATTCATTGGCAAATCGTCAGAGAGCTAATGTCACAGTTATCCATAGCAGACTTGTCTTAAGCAGGATAGCAGGCGCTATAATTACTTACATTTTTTCAACTCCAAAGTGTTCACTTCCGGTTTCATTGACAAAAGTCTTGCTAGCTTGCGGTTTTCTGGTCTGTGATTGGATAGGTAGATACTTGGATAAAGGTTGCGATCGCTTCTCTTTAAAACTAGCTAATACAATAGACATCTAGTGAAAAATCCTTGTAGAAACTCGAAATTTCGCGTCTCTACAAGGATTTAAATTTTCAAAAGATGGGTTTTGTTACACAAAAAGTAGGAGTAAAGTTCTAATGTGGAACTTGAAAACTGGTATTTTGCTACTCACGCTGAGTTGCATAATTGCAACTGGTATAACCGTATATCTTCTTGGCGGCATTGAACCAGTACAAATTCAAGCTTTGCTGAAATCTTCTGGTATCTGGGCACCTATTATTTATATTGCTTTGTACGTTGTGGCAACCATGTTAGTTTTGCCCTCAACGGTACTAAATTTGACTGGAGGTGCCATTTTTGGCCCTTGGCTGGGTACTGTCTGGACTAGTGTTGGAGCAGTCATTGCGGCAATAATTGCCTTCGTTTTTACTCGAACTATTGGACGCAAAACAGTTGCAAAAAGACTAGCAGGACGCTGGCAAGCTATGGATGCTGAGGTGCGTCGTGGAGGGCTTTTTTATATGTTTGCCATCCGATTAGTACCAATCATGCCCTATGGCTTGGTCAACTTTGTCGCGGGACTGACTTCGATTAGCTTTAAAGATTATGTTCTCGGTACAACACTTGGTACTGTTCCTAGTGTCTTACCTTTTGTACTACTAGGTAGTTCTGGTCTGAAGGCAGTGAACACAGGCGATTTTTTGCCGCTAATACTTGCATTAGGCTTAACTGGAACACTGGTAGCAGGGTCTACTTGGTATCGTCATCGTCGAACTTTTGCCAAAAAAGCTGTAGAAAGCCTGAAAAAATCAGACTCTTCAGATAACATAAATCCGAAGAATAAATAAAGTATGAGCATGAAACTTGAGTGTTGCTAGGTATACTGTGAACCACAGCTTTTTGATCGCAAGCAGCCTGTTATCTTATACCAATTTGAAAAATGATTGCGACAGATGGAAAACCGAAACACTTATCCAATGGAGATTTCACAATCCAAAATCTAAAATCTAAAATCCCAAATGGTATTAGTTGTAAAAAAATTAAACAATATTTTTAGATGCTACCAAAGTATTCATTCATTGTTCCAATTTATAACGAAGAAGAAATTATTCCAGAACTATACCGCAGACTGAGTGCAGTAATGAATCGGATGGATGGGCTTGTCGAATTAATTTTAATCAATGATGGTAGCCGCGATCGCTCCCTACAATTATTACGAGACCTCCATCAAAAAGACCCGCGCATTTGCTATCTGAGCTTTGCTCGTAACTTTGGTCATCAAATTGCCGTAACTGCTGGTCTTAATTTTGTCCGAGGTCAAGTTATTGTCATCCTTGATGCAGACTTACAAGACCCACCAGAACTAATCCCCGACATGGTTGAAAAATGGCGACAGGGCTATCAAGTCGTCTACGCTCAACGCACTCAACGCCTTAAAGAAAGATGGTTTAAGCGTTTTACTGCCTATTTTTTTTATCGTATCCTTAAGAAGCTTGCAGATGTAGAGATTCCTACTGATACTGGTGATTTTTGTCTAATGGATCGGCAGATTGTAGATATTCTCAATTCTATGCCAGAACGTACCCGCTATATTCGTGGTTTACGTTCTTGGGTTGGCTTTCAGCAAACAGCAATTCAGTTCGAGCGCAACCCCCGCTTTGCCGGGAAAGTTAAATACACTTTTACCAAATCCTTAGCCCTTGCTATCAATGGTCTAGTGTCTTTTTCAATAGTGCCACTGCGGTTATCAACCTACTTAGGCTTAGTAGCAGCGGCGGTGGCCATCTTCATGGCTTTATTAGTCTTGTATTGGCGTCTTTTTGTCCCCCATTCGCCTTTAACTGGGTTTACGATTATTTTGATGGCAATTTTCTTTCTCGGCTCTGTGCAGTTAGTCAGTGTTGGCATCTTAGGTGAATATATAGGGCGCATCTACGAAGAAGTTAAAGCCAGACCCCTATATACTTTGTCAGAAGTAGGTGGTTTTGAGCGCAAATCCTTCAACTCAACGAGCAATTCTGACAAACTAGATAATTTAGAAGACGTTTATAAATAAGAATCTTTATTTGGCGTTGCATAATAAAGGTTTGTTTAAACAAATATAAAATTCAATATATATCACCTTGACAGTGCTACTCTCCAAATCCCTAACTCCCAACTCCTAACTTTCTTATGCACGCCCTTTCGATTCCTACCTGGATTATTCATGTTTCTAGCGTTATTGAGTGGATTGTCGCCATTTGGTTAATCTGGACTTACGGCGAACTGACTAATAACCGCAGCTGGTGGGGATTATCCCTGGCGATGTTACCAGCTTTAGTCAGCGCTATGTGTGCTTGTACCTGGCATTATTTCGACAACGCCGAATCTCTGGAATGGCTGGTAACGCTTCAAGCTACCATGACTTTAGTTGGTAATTTTACACTTTGGGCGGCGGCGTATTTGATTTGGCGTTCTACCAAATCAGTTAACACTGTTGAACCAAACCCTATCAAATCAGAGCAATGATTTCTAAAGAAACCCTGTTTGCACTTTCACTGTTTCCCTATTTGGGTTTCTTGTGGTTTATCAGCCGCAGTCCGCAAATGCCGCGTTTGGCGCTGTATGGATTTTACGGCACTCTCGTTTTTGTTGCCATTACCATCCCCGCGGGGATTTATGCTGTATTGCATTATGGTAAGTCTTTGGCCAATGTAGATTGGTTGCACGGTGGTGCAGAAGTATTTTTGACGCTTTCTAACATCTTGCTTGTGCTAGGTTTTGGGCAAGCTGTAAGGCAATTACAAATGAAAAATGAAAAATAGTAAATTCAGCTATAGATAGCGTTTTGATTGCAATGAGGAAGAGTTAAATGGACGTAATTCCAGCGATTGATTTACTAGAAGGTCACTGTGTGCGACTGTATCAGGGAGACTACGATCGCTCGCAAGTTTTTAGCGAAAATCCTGCTGATGTTGCCAAACAGTGGGTAGATGAAGGTGCTACCAGATTGCATATAGTTGATTTAGATGGTGCTAAAGCAGGTAAAGTAGTAAATTTGGGGGCAATTGAAGCGATCGCTCATGCGGTGTCAGTACCCATTGAAATTGGTGGAGGATTGCGCGATCGCAACAGTGTACAACAAGTATTTAATCTAGGCATACAGTGGGCAATTCTCGGAACCATTGCTGTAGAACAACCGCAGTTAGTGCAAGAACTCTGCCAAGAATTTCCCGAACAGATTATTATCGGTATTGATGCCCGTAATGGTCGAGTCGCAACTCGCGGCTGGTTAGAAACCTCAGAAGTTTTAGCCACTCAACTGGCTGTACAAATGCAAGAATTGGGCGCAGCCGCCATAATTTACACAGATATCCACCGGGATGGTACACTTACAGGGCCAAATTTACAAGCTTTGCGAGAACTTGCAGCAGCAATTTCCATCCCAATAATTGCTTCTGGCGGGGTAAGTTCTGTCACCGACTTGTTGAGTTTGTTGGCGTTAGAACCTCAAGGCGTGACTGGCGTAATTGTCGGACGTGCCTTGTATACTGGGGATATTTTATTCAAAGAAGCATTACGAGCGATCGGGCCTGGGCGAATTCAGGATATTCCCCCCAATCTTGGTTTTTCTACCTTTGCTTGACATTTTCTTGGCAAGTTCGCTATCAAAATCTAGAATTACTCTGGTTGCGCTGGTGGGATAGATAATCAAGGATGCGACAAATAGACCATCTTGTAGAGACGCGATGAATCGCGTCTTTAACCAAGAATGTATTGCAATCATTAATTGAATTGATATTAGTTTAATTAATTTGACAACTATCTTTAGATAGATAAGGTAAACACTACCTTATTTCTGATTACAAATTTCTTGTTAATTGTGAAAAATTTACATTTCATATTTGATTGATTTTGTCAAGATGTAATCCCTTGTATGATTTAAAAAATCAGTAAGGCCTTCTCTGGACTGAATTTATATTAATGCTTTCAGTAGATGCAGTTATGACTTTGGAAATGCAATAATAAATGTGTTCTCAAACAATATAGTTGCTGTGATTCAGATAAAAAATTTAAATTTTATCAGACTCTAGTAACTTTGGTTTTTAGAAAATTGTTTGATGTTTTGAGAAGGTAACACAATGAATAAAATCCTAAAACGCACACTTTTACCCAGCCTCATGGCTGCAAGTTTAGCTGGTGTAACCTTAGTTCCCGCCAAACCCGCTGCTGCTGATGACCAAGTACTAAGAGATGCAGGTATTGGAGCTGTTACCAACGTTGTAACCGGAGCCGTTAGGGGAAATGGCAGTGTATTAGGGAATGCTGTTAAGGGTGGTGTCACTGGTGCAGCCGTCAATGGTGCAAATGGTCTGAGAAATACTCGCAATCGCCGTCACCGGAACGCCGCTCAAGATGTCGGAGTCGGTGCAGGCACTAGTGCATTGACTGGTGTAATTACTGGCGATAAGAGAGATACTCTTGGCAATGCTATTGATGGTGCAGCTGTTGGTGGAGCAATCCATCTATTAACCAACGGTAAATAATTGGTAAATTCATCAGCTGAAATATTTTCCAACGGTTAACGAACTTATCCCTCCCTAATTGCTCTCTTTGGTAAAAGGAGCAAACCTAACCTCGCTTCCCTAGTAGGGGAGCGAGGTTATAGGTTATTTATTTGAGATATATACCACCGTCAGGATTGGATGACGTTAGGCTTAATAGTAATCCCTAACCCTTCAACGCCTTTCTAAAGTTTCGACGATAAGACTGATTTGTAATAAACAAAGCTGGCCATAGCAAAGATAAACCAATCCGATTAGTCAAAGTTGGATTAAAATTAGTCCGTCCAAACCCATTCCAAAATTTCCAAGCGCCGCCTCCGTAAACCCCTATCAAGCCGATAAAAATTAAGGTACTCATTCCCATCAACTCCGTTAGTAACTGACAGAATTTAAGTTAAGTTTTAACACACGAGGTAATCACCTCATAAGGAACACCGAGAAGGTATGACAAAACTCCCCAGTTTTGGATATATAAGCCAGTTAAACACACATTCTCTTATTCCAGTGTAGATTAGCCTCACGCATCCCAGCTAGTTATCAGCGGTGGCAAGCTAGTCAAAGGATGCAAAAGCGTTATTTTTGAGGTGTTTTGGGGACACATTTTGCTTGTATAACAATTAAGCCCTTAGCTTTTAACATAAAACAACGCTATAAAATGGCTAAGAAAGCAGGATTAGTTCCTTGCTGTAGCTTTAAGGAAATATCTTTCATTATCGATAGCCACTGGATAAAACAAGTATTTATGGCGATACACTCAAATGTAAATGCCGATCCTTTAGTACAAAAAAGTTAATACCATATTAAACTACAAAGTTCTGTGGTGCATTATTTTTATACTTCATCTACCCAATATAGATAATATCTTTCATTATCCACCCAGCCTCTCTGAAAATCTTTAATTGGAACAATTTTCAAATCATTGCGATTGACATTCAGTTTTTTATTTAAAATCAGCAAAACTTTATTTCGCTCATCTTGATTTTGAAGTAGAGAATTAATCTGGCTTAATATCTCTGCTTGTTCCACTTCTTGACGACCTTTTTTAAATAAAGTAAAGCTTCCCATTTTCTCAATCTCTGGATAGTAAAACTTTCGATTCAGATAACCCGATAAAGGAGCCATATTCGCATCTCGACTGGCAACAATAAACTCATTATCCAATTCAGATTTATGAATATATTGGGCTGTTTCGCGACTAGCAGAAAATGGTACAATTAAATCTCTTGAAAAACTATAAATTCCTCCCCCAAACTGAACATAAAAAATAAGCATCAAAGCCAGATAATGCCATTTATGAATCAATGTAATTGAACGTGGAACAATAGAAATTTTATTAAGTAAAACTAGAGACTTTTGATAATAACTTCCCAGCCATAAAGCAGCTATTAGAACTAAATAAAAATGTCCAAAATGCCGTGGCATACCTATAAATCTCAAGTATGTAAAGGCAAATAATATACAATTGCCTATCATGTAGAAAAAGAAAATAACTGGCTTTTCAGATAATTTGATTAAAGTTAAAACTACAATAAATAAAACAATTGTCGCACAAACAATTAAATCCAACCATCTTTTATGTGTAGGAATAATTAATAAATAACTACCAAATACTCTGCCAACGCTTCTCAACAGATGACGGATATCTAATTGTATTAGCCAACCATTATTTAACCCACCGTGAAGATAACTATCTGTCGGAGGAGTAATAATATAAATGGATAAAATAAAACATAATGTGATAATTAAAATACTTAAAAATAAGTCATATTTTTTGGTTTGAGTAAAATAGTGTTGCCGATGTTCACTATCAAAACAAAATTCAACTAGCAAAGTTAATAATAAAGAAAATGATACTAGTAAACCATAAGCACTACTATTTGCTAGTAAACCCAATAGAATTGCCAAATAAGCATAAGTTATTTTTCTAGATGCAAAAACTGTACAGAATGCAAAAACAAATAACATACTAAAGGCATAGTTTCGAGAAATTAAAAGATATTCGTAAAAAGGAAAGAAGCCAAAAGAAAATAAAAATTTTTGTTGATAGTTAAAAGGGCTATATAGGCAAAAAAGTGTAACGGAAACAACAGTAATTGCCAAATGGAAAATTTGCATAATAATCGGAGAATCAACTATTTTTCTCAAAATTGCCAGAGAAAAATACCATAGAACAGGATGACCTTCATAATGAATATTTGCAATTAAATCCCCGAACGATTCACTATCTCTGACAATCAGCCAGGGATTTAGTTCATCTCGCCACATGGAATGATTAAGAATACCTATTAAACCAAGAAAAGAAAAAATAATAATAATAAACCAAGGAGAATTAAAAGGTAATTTTGAAGTATATTTACTAATTTTATTGCTTAACATTGTTAGTTCAGAATACAATTTTTTTGGAATCGGCAAGATTGCTGTAAATGCGATTATTCTCAGATATTCTTCTGATTCTTTAACTATTCAGACAGATGAATTCTGAATTTTGATTATTACTTATTTTTACTTATAACTTTCTGGTATACCCACTGGTGATAAACCTGCGATCGCTCGTAAGTTTTGGCAACGAATCAACTCAGTAAAATTCAAACTGGAACGCCCTTCAATTTTGGCTACTGCTTCAATTGCTGATAATAGGTGCTGTGCTGCTTCAACTTCTGAATAACCACGCCGCTGTGCTATTTTAATTGCGGCTGCATCAGCATTTAACTCTGACTCTTGAGATTTATTAGTGCGCCAGATCCGAAAAGCAGCGATCGAACTTAATCCCCCAGCGACAGCAACGCCCACTACATCTGACTGTGCTGCTTCCAAGAATCCGCCTAACAGCCCAGCCAACACCACGCCTTGATAAATGTCGGGTTTAAACCACTTTATCCCCGTCAACCAGCTAACCATCTGCAACAGCAGCAAGTCTCGTTGCGGCTTTGTCAGGCGACGCCACAAATCAAAATTAATATATATCGGTCGCGCTTGGTTCCAGGGTTGGGGAAAGGAAGCGTCAATTACTTTTGCTTGCTCTGGCTTACTGACGATTTTTGTCGTCATCCGACCAGAAGCAGGCATCACATCTAACAAACGGCGAATTTCAACATTTGGCTCCATAAATTTAATTATTAGCCATAATGTGCATAGTAACTAGGTGTGTAAAAAATAAAGTTTTCGTGTTAACCTTTGATTTATGAGATTTCACAGTCTTGAATAAATTCAGATCGATCTATAAGAATATTTATTCAGCAGTTTGATAGTATGGCGGGATTTTATAGTATTCCTTTGCCGCCAAATTCCAAACCTCAAAGTTTTGGCTTGCCATTAAGACTATATTTGTAACTACATGGACGCTTTTGCTACCCTCCCACCTGAATGGACGAATAAGGCAATACATGCATACAATTTTTGCTGTCCTAACTGCCACTCAAGTAGCCTAGAAGCTGAGAAAGTTTGGCTAAATCGGCGATCGCCTGTTCTTACAGAAGACCGTCGTCGCAAATGGCAAGAGTTCTATTACTGTCACTGTGGTTCTGTGTGGTGGGCTTGGAGTAGCGATCGCCCCCCAAAAGATATATCCAATCAGCCAGATTACCATCCTACATAGCTAATTTTCTTCCTAAACAAAACCCCACTTTTAGGTGGGGTTTTGTTTATCTAATTCTGAGCTTTGCCAATTTTAGAAGGTGAAGGTAGTACGTAGAGTACCTACATATTCTGTGTCGTTAGCATCATTATGCTCTGGATTGAAAATTACTAACAAGCCAGGTGTTACTTGAATATTATCGGAAATCTTGTACTTGTAAAGACCCTCTAAGTGATAAGAAGTACTGTCGTCGAAGGTAGTATTGCCAGCGACATTTTTGATACTACCACCAGTAACTCTGGGTGGTTGACCAAAGATCACACCTAAAACGTTGCCTTCACCACCAAAGTCTTTCAAAGCAAGCGCTCCAGCCCAGTACCAAACATCTGCGTCTGTACCCGCATTAGCACCAGTAAGAGCATCAGCAGTTGTATAACCTCCCCAACCACTAATAGCCAAGGTAGAGCCTAGTTGGAAGGTAGCTTCTATACCGTAGTTATTGGATTCAGTGCGAGTACCAGCCCCAAAGGGATTATTGGCAAAAGCGCTACCTGTTCCTTGGAAGAGACTGTTGGCAGCATTACCAGCGAAGTAACTATGGGCATAGGTTAGACCAATATTGAAGGCTTTGCTGGGTTTGAAAGTTAATTGACCGAAGATGGTGTTATCACCATCGAACAGCCCATTATTAATACCGGGATTATTAGCACCAAAGATACCATTAGTACCACTTGAAGGCGCTAAATAAGCACCAGTCAAACTGATAGCTTTGTTAGGATTTAAAGTAACAGTCAAAGCAGCAGAATTTTGACCTTGACGGTAAATCGGGCTAAAACGTCCATAGCGAGAGAGCGCACCTCTAGCAGAGCTTGCAAAGTCAGGGTTGAAGGTGTTTACGTTTTCGTATAATTCACCACCACTAGCGTCAACTTTGACACGCACCGCGTCAGAAAAGTTGAATGCATAGTTGATTTTATCAATCACAACTGCGTTGCCGTTATCTCCATCAAAAGCCAAGCGGGTCATGTTAGTACCAGTACCGGTTGCAACACCACCAGCAACGCTACCAACATTAGAAATGGTATTGTTAGCATTCAAACGAATTTGCAACTGGTCTGTACCAGTGAAACTGCTCAACAAGTTCAAACGAACGCGATCGCTAAAAGTGGTGTTATAATTCAAGTCTTGAGTAGGAGCACCACCAGGAACTGCTCTACTGTCACCAAAAACATCAGACACGGCAAAAATTGCTTCTCCAACCAACTTGGTGGTAGTGGAGAACTGATTAGCTTCCAACTCAGAAGTGCGGGCTTCTAATCCATCTACACGACCGCGCAGAGTTGCTAGTTCAGCAGAATATTCTTCTTGCAAGCGCTGTAAAGTAGCTAAATCTTGTTTGCTGACCAAATCGGCAGTAGCTGTAGCAATCAGTTCGTTAACCCGATCTAAACAGGCATTCAAACCTGCGGCAAATTCATAACGGGTTAAAGCACGGTTTCCACGATAGGTACTGTTAGGATAACCTGCAATACAGCCGTAGCGCTCAACTAGAGATTGTAAAGCTTGGAACGCCCAATCTGTAGGCTGCACATCCGAAAACTGAGAAACTGATGTTACCTGACTCATGTCGTTAGACTCTTGAGTTTCAGATAACTCGCCAACATTTGTTACCTGTTCGTTGACTTCACCTGCTAAGGCACTATTAGCAACAAAAAATGTAGCAGCTAATACAACCGGACTAATCTTAAAAAGATTCCAGAATCGTTTTGTCATGTTTTTTGTTTCACTCACACCTACAATAATCCAGCCATGAGAAAGTGCTTTAAACACTTCTTTTTTGTGGATTTTACACACAATCACAGCAACGATTATACATTTACCCTGTGATTATTACAAGCAATTCATTTAACATGCTGTTGAACTATAGTTTTTAATTAATTTATTTGGTAATTGCAAGATAATGCGGCGTTTGTGACGTAAAACTGTTCCTTCTTCTTCTAACTGCTGTAAGAGTCGGGTAACAGTTACTCGCGTAGTATTTAAAACTTCAGCAATATCCTGATGGGTAATATTTAAATCAATTAGCTTGCCCTTATCTATGTCACGTCCAAATTTTTCACTTAACCAGACTAAAAACTGCCATAAGCGTAACGAAGTTGGTTTTTGATGCACAATGCTTAGTAGATCCTCTGCTTGTTGAATATGAGACAACAAAGCATTAATATCTTGATGCCACAAATGAGGTGGCACAATGCTTACTTCTACGCCCGTGAGACATTCAATCTGGTAGGGTTTCACCTTAGACAAAGGATAGCCAATCAGATCCCCTAGTCCCCAATAACCAAGAGTGATGAATGTTCCATCTTCACTCCACGTTAAGGTACGAACTGCACCATATTCAATTCGCCAAATTACGTTATTGTCAGGTGGAATTACTTCCCGACGGGTAAATATCTGTTGGGGTAATTGTCCGTCCAAAGCAGAACCATTTGACACGGTAGAAGAGTTTGAAGTAGGACTTGAGGAATACATCATTAACCGTAACTACATAATTATCAGGGAATCTCGCTATTTACAATGATTAAGAAACTCTAATAATTTGTATCAAAATTTACCTGTCTTAACTGAAAGTCTATTTTTCTCAATTCAGAGCTAGGAACTAACTCAAAATCTTCTGATGGTAACAACTTTTACTTAAGGGATTTATCAGTAAGATATAGCCAAAATTTTTAGTTGTTTATCCGTTACTTTAATTGTGTAAGTTTAAGAATAGGTAAGCTTTTAGTAAAATATTTAGTTAACTTATTTTTTAATATTTGGTATTTTCTGAAGACTAAGTAAGTCTGTAGGCGCAAAAATTATGAAGATATGAGGGTGGAATGGCACTTACTAAATCGCTGGATTTAGATCCCCAACTTCTTACAGACATCTGGAGGGTAGAAGTCGGGGATCTTTGCAGCATATCAATTAGGAGCGTTGACCGGTGACAATATATGCTACCCTTTGACCGATATTCGTAGCGTGATCTGCCATACGTTCCAGACAACGAATTGCCAGTGCTAGTAGTATAATTGGTTCGACTACACCAGACACATCTCGTTGTTGGGCTAAAGTCTGATAAACGCGATCGTAAGCATCATCTACAGTATCATCCAGATGCTTTAAACGGCGTCCACCGGCTTCATCGAAATCTCCTAAAGCCTTTAAGCTAGTTGCCAGCATCGCCTGGGCGTGAAGAGACATAGCTTCAATGTCGGGTAAAGACGTATGAGGCGCATAAGGAAAAATTTTAATCGCAATTTCAGCTAAATCCTCAGCATAATCGCCAATCCGCTCTAAGTCTCGCACCAACTGCATAAAGGCACTTAAACAGCGCAAATCTGAAGCTGTAGGCGCTTGTAGCGTCATAATCGCCGTACAGTCTGATTCGATTTGACGATAAAAGCGATCGATCTTTTTATCTAATCGAGGAAGTTCTTCAGCTGCTGTTAAGTTACGAGCAAATAACGCTTGGTGGCTGAGGCGAAATGATTGTTCTACCAAAGCACCCATGCGTAATACATCCCGTTCTAAGCGCCTAATGGCGCGTGCGAGTTGTGGTCTTTGAGGATTGGGAGTATGGTCGACAGCTTTCACATTTGTTGTCTCAAAGGTGAAGATATTACTAACTATAGTCTTGGCTTAAGGAGTTTGCCATAACTTCAGGAAATTGGAGTTGCATCCACGCACCACCAGTTTCTGGATGGTTCATTGCTTTGATTGAACCACCGTGGGCGATTAGAATTTGCTCAACGATCGCTAATCCTAATCCATTGCCAACGATCGCTCCTATAGAGTTACTATCGTGGGGGGAATGAGTTCGCGCTTTATCTCCTCGATAAAATCGCTCAAAAACGTGGGGTAAATCTGCTTCAGAAAAGCCGACTCCAGAATCAATAAGATTTATTTCCAAGATTGAGGAAGCAGGATCGTTATCCTTTGTTGATAATATTTTCGCTTCAACATAAATACTTGTGCAAGGAGGACTATATTTAATGCTATTGTCTAACAAATTCAGAAAAACCTGATAAATCCGGGGTTTATCTGCCTTAATCCACAGATTTTCGGGACCAGAATAAGAAAAAGACAGATGTTGGCGTTGTGCCAAAGGTTCTAGCGTTTCCCAAACAGATGTAATCAGCGATCGCAATTCTACAGCTTTGGCTTGCAATTGCATATTTGGGTTTGCTTCCATTTGGGTAAGGTCTAACCAGCTTTGCACTAAGTTGATCAATCGGTCAACTTCTTGCATCAGGCGGTTAACCCAGCGATTTAAAGGTGGTTCTAAACGGTTTTGTAAAGTTTCTACAACCAAACGAATTGAAGTCAAGGGCGTTCTGAGTTCGTGTGCTAGATCGGAAAAAGAGCGATCGCGTGCTTGATTTATATCTAATAGGGGTTGACGATTTTCTAAAAATACTCCCACTTGTCCATTGGGTAAAGGCAAGCTAGAGGCCCGCAAAGCCAGAGATTTGATTGTTGCCATCTCTGCTGCATCATCACAAGAGGGATGAAATACCCATTCTCCCGTCTGGGGTTTTTGGCGATCGCGAGTTTGCTCAATTAAATGGTCGAGTTCATAAGACCTGACCAACTCCAATAACAAACGCACCTGTTCTGGTTGCCACCTTTGCAGATACAAAATTTCCTGCGCCTGTCGATTACACCACAGCAGTTGATTTTCCTCATCAACCTGCAAATACCCCACTGGAGCAAAATTTAGCAGGTCTTGGTAAGTTTGCAACGACTGCTGCAAATCTTGCCGTTGCTGCTTCACCATCGCTATTTCCTGCCGCAACCCAGGAATTAGCAGCAGTCCCATCTTGTAAGAATGTGAGGTTAACGGTCGGAGTAAGTGCCCCAGGTAGCGGTTAAGTTGAACCTGTTGCCAAACCCAAAACCCAATGCCTACCGCTAAACCCAGAAAAAATCCCAATAAAAGCATTTGAGTTGTTAGTTTCTTGGTGACTACTAAAAACTAACAACTATCCCAACTAATTATCCAAACCTATAGCCAAAACCTCTTACAGTCACAATATATTCGGGATGACTGGGATCTTGCTCTAATTTTTCGCGCAACCACCGAATGTGAACGTCTACAGTTTTACTATCGCCGACAAAATCCGGCCCCCAAACCTGATCGAGTAATTGTTCCCGTGACCATACCCGGCGGGCATAACTCATAAACAGTTCCAGCAAGCGGAACTCTTTAGGAGAAAGACTCACTTCTTGACCGCGAACCAGCACACGACATTCTTGAGGATTCAAAGTAACATCTTTGAATTTTAATACAGGTATTTGCGGTAAATTACTTAAGCGTTGGCGGCGGAGTAAAGCGCGACAACGAGCAACTAACTCGCGCATACTAAAGGGTTTGGTCAGGTAGTCATCTGCACCCACCTCTAACCCCAAAACACGGTCAGTTTCACTACCCTTAGCACTGAGCATTAAAATCGGTACTGGGTTGCCTTGATGACGTAGCAAACGGCAAATATCTAGCCCATTGATTTGCGGCAGCATCAAATCAAGAATGACCAGATCGAAGGGAAGTTCCCCTGAATTGGTTTCAAAACTTTTGAGATACTCTATAGCAGACCGCCCATCGGGGGCAGTTATCACCCCGTAACCTTCTTCTTCCAGAGCTACAGCTAGCATTTCCTGGATTAATTCTTCATCTTCTACTACTAGAATACGGCTGGTTTGTCCAATATCCGTTCTGGCAGAGTATTTGGTCGATTCACTGGTATACATTGATATCACAAAAGTCTAGGACTGTGCTTGTATCAATTAGGATGATTAAATCTATTATCTCGCCTTACTGCAACCGCGCTTCTACTAAGGCTAATTCTTTTAGATTTTATTTACAAAAAGTAACATATACCACAGCAGTCTCCTAAATCATAAATCACTGTGCCTGCAAGTTTATAAATAGTTTTTTAATTAAGAACTTTAAATTTTCGATTCTGTCTTCACAAGATCCAAAGACATTATTGCATGAAGGATTATCTTGACAGAGGGGATTAGTTTAGGTATATTTATTTTAGTACAAATGTACCACTAAAACTCAAAGGGAAAACTATACCTGAAAAACAGAAAGACATATATGTGGAAAATTCGTATCCACTAAGTCTCAGATGGGGATCATTTCAGTATTTCCACCGCGTTAAAAATGTTGATTAAAAAGCTACTCTGATGTCTGCATAGGGTAGTCATTGGTATGGCTTGCTACCCAATAAAATTTGCCTATTGAAGGGAGTTGAAAGATGACTACAGTTGGAGTCAAAGACAGCAAACAACAACTAATGCAAGCATTTCAACAAATTATTATCCAAAGAAAAAAACTTGAATCTAAAATAGCAACCAAACAAGAGGAAGCAGAAAAAGCAAAAAATCAAGGAATTCTGCAAGCAGCTTCTGCATATACAGTTGATAGTATTGTCAAAGGTTTAGCTGATTTACAATTGGAGTTTGGCAGTATTCTCAACGGATTATCTGAAAAACTAGCTCAGGAAAATTCCAAGTTAGATGAATTGAACCGAGCTATAGAAATTGAAACCCAACGTCTACAAGAACTGCAACAAATTAGAGTGGTAGCAGATACTTTAGACGTTTTAAGTCAAGAACATCAAGAAAAATTAAAAATTCTCGAACAAGATACTATTAGCAAAAGGGAAGCATTAGAGAAAGAAATTACAATCAGGCGGAAAGAATGGCAAAAAGAGCAAGCAGAGTATGAAGAAAAATTCAAAGCATACAATGATTTATTAGCCAAAGATCGCCAGAAAGAACAAGAAGAATTTCAGTATAAGTTAGAAACTACTCGCAAACTCAATACAGACAGCTACGAAGGGATAAAGCGCCAACAACAAAGGGAAATACTAGAAAAATCTCAAAATAAAGAGAAAGATTGGGCAGAACGAGAAAAAATCTTCGCTGAACGCCAACCACTCTTTGCAGATTATGAACAAAAGGTAACTACATTTCCTAGCGAACTTGAAGAAGCAGTTAAGAAGGCTAGAGAAGAGGCAATTAAAGAAACAAGCCAAAAAGCTAAAATCGAGGCTGATTTATTTGAAAGAGAATGGGAATCTAATAAACAGAGCTATGAACAAAAAATTCAATCTCTGGAAGAAACAATTAAGAAACAATCAGAGCAAATAGAAGGCATTTCTGCTCAATTGCAAACTGCATTAAAGCAAGCACAAGACTTAGCTATGAGAGCTTTTGGTAGTTCTAACGCTAAATAGTTGTGAGTTCGTAGCATCTTAATTATTTTAAATTCCTGAAGAGGAGGTTTGTTGTGGTGGGGAAAAAACCGACTGATAAGAATACTAAAGTAGAAATTCTTCAGGCGTATGAGGAGTTGGCAAAAGAAAAAGCAGCATTGAAATCAGAACTTGATAAAGTTGGCAAAGAAAGCCAGTTTGGAACTAAAGAACAACCTAAATTAGAACAAAAAATAGTTATGAATCAGCTTTCTAGTGTCCAACAGAAGATGAACAATACAATTGAAAGCTTGGCAAAGATTCAATTAGGTTTTGGCAGTGCTGCTAATGAATTATCGGAACAGCTAACCACAAAAGCCTCTAATTTGGAAGAAATCAGGCGAACTTTAGAAGAAGAAATCCAACAATTAACACAGCTGCATAATTTAGAAATTTCTGATGATATCTTGGATACTCTCATCCAAGCCTATGAAGATAATACTAAAGCTTATCAAGAAGAATATAACCAACGTTCTGAAGTGTTATTCCAAGAAATGCTAGAGCAAAGAAATACTTGGGGAAAAGAACAAGAGGAACAGCAAAGGGCGATAAAAGAACGGAATGAAAACTTGAATAAAACTCGGCAACGCGATGCAACAGAGTATAAGTATAATTTAGAACTCCAGCGACAACTGCAAAATGACGAATACGAACAAGAGCAGAAAGCGCTATATAAGCAACTGGAAGAATCACTACAAGAAACAGAAAAGCAGTGGGCTGAACGGGAGAAAGCAATTTCTGAGAGAGAGAAACAATTTGAAGAATTAAAAGCCAAGGTAGAGGCTTTTCCAAAAGATAAAGAAGCAGCCATCAAAAAAGCTACAGAAGAAGGCAAAGGCATCGCCCACTACCAAGCTAAAGTAAAATCAGATTTATATTCTAAGGAAGTAGAAGGGCAAAAGCGTTTTTATGAACAAAGACTGCAATCTTTAGAACAAACTATTACTAATCAAGAGATGCGAATTCAAAATCTTTCTAAACAACTTGAATCCGCTCTCAAACAAGTTCAGGATTTGGCAGTTAAAGCTATTGAAGGTACTTCAAATGTTAATTCATATCAGGCAATCAAAGAAATAGCTTTAGAACAGGCAAAGACTCAAGCGAAAAATAAGTAAGCTGATTTATTTTTGAGAAAAATTGCAGAGACTTAATTGAATTTAAGTCTCTACAAGTAACTTTAATAATTTTATTCGGTTTTCTTTGGTTTTTTGAGGTCTGGGGGAGGTTGTACTTTCTTCTTTATTGCGCTAACCTGCGTTTGCTTCAATGCTTTGTTGGAATTTTGTTCTTGACTAGACATAATACTAAGTTTTAATATTTACAATATTACGGGTATTCTTGATTACATAAATATATCACAGAGAATTTAAGTTTCACTAAAACAAGTTAATAAATAATATTACCTCTGTAGCAACCTTCACTTTTAACGCGATAAATACAAATCTTAATAGGCATCTGCTGAAAAAGAGACGTAGTACTGCTACATCTCTACAAGGGTTCTGGATAATCCATATTTAATTTCTGGAGACGTTTAATAACGGGGGTGCGATCGCCTCAGCTAACTACGAGAGATTGAATTTCTATCAGGGGTTGAATCTCTGTTTCAACTTGAGCCTCGACAATTGACGTATAAATAGGAAATATCAATTTGTATAGCTTTAAAGCTCGAAGCAGGTGTTAGTCTAGCATAAAAAGTTGACCACATTATAATTTATGTCATAATTAAAGTTAGTAGATTTTTAAACTGGACTTACGCAAACAATAGCCAAAAGCCTGATTTTGAGGCAAAGGCAATTCATGAATTGCCTCTGCCTTATGTAATTTTGCCTAAGTCTTATTAAAGTAAATCTACTAATTTCCTCATGTGTCTCCAAAACTTACTTCCTTCAATACGCGCTCTTTCGAGAGGAGTGTTGAAGGTTAATTATATTAAAGACATATTGAAGAAATTATTATGAATTATTATCCCGCACCAAAAACTCTTGAAGCCTTTCCAGATGCTAAACAAGTTAAACCTAAAACACCCGTACAAGGAGGAGGGGGATTAAGAAAAAGATGGGACGATCAAGAGTATAGATATGAGTGGGATTCTAGGCATGGTTTAGTTGAAAAGTATGATAGACGGGGCAATCATCTAGGTGAGTTTGATCCTAAAACAGGAGAACAAATCAACCCTAAAATTGCTTCTCGTCGTATACTAAGTTAAAATAATCGGGGGCTTTATGCCCCTGTTATCTAAAAATTATATCTAATAGTCAATTGAGTAATGAGTATTACAACACATAAACCATTAGTTCAAAGAGTTATACGTTGGTATGACAAACATGGCAGCGACTTTGTAGGAGAGAAAGTTTTGGATAATGTAAACCTTTCTAACTTACAAAATTTATTTAGAATTGAATTAGACAATCCTATGTACGAGTGTTATCCAATTGAGTCTTTTGAACAAGAAAATTATCTTGATAAAACTTTTAGTTTTAAGTTGAACACAGAAGCATATGATTATTTTATGGAATGTGATGCTATCTGAAATAGATTTATCATAGATTTTAAAATCTAAGTATTGCAAAATAAAACTCAATTGTTTTGCTAACTGTAAATAATGTAGGCGCAGGAAGGCCTTCTGTTGTCAACCTAAGCTGAATATGCGGAAAACCCTGATAACTTTCAAGCATTTATTTCTCCGACACCAAAAATTAATACTAGGAAACTTTAATTTCTGCGATCGCTTCTTCTAAGTGTTCCTGAATCACTAGCTCCTCTCGCTCAAGAATTGCTCTTTTAGCTGCATCTTGTGCAACCCTCACAGCTTGAGCCGCAGAAAAATCTCTCATCTGCTCAATAATCCTTGGCCAGTTGATAGATCCCACTTCAATTGCAGATAGTGTTTCCTTTAGTATAAATTCTAGCTCTTGTTCTCCGGGTTTGGGTACTGCGATCAAGTCATCAAATCTTCTCCAAAGAGCAGTATCCAGAGATTTATTCAAATTCGTTGCTGCTACTAAAAGCCCTGAAGAGGGTTGATACTCATCCAAAATTTGAAGAAATGTATTAACTACTCGCTTAATTTCTCCTACTTCTTGAGAGTCTTCTCGTGTCTAATACCAATTAAAAATGAATCTGCATATAATGGGGAGAAGCAAACTAGGTAAGTTAACAGAACCATGAGCCGCCCATTTAAAATTGCGATCGCCGAGAGCGAAGAGGAACTGAAAAAACGCCTACAAACAGTGTCTTC